>CAZMJZ010000132.1:0-3339 GCA_964566845.1 uncultured Dehalococcoidales bacterium
CGTGTTCGGGATGGGAACGGGTGGTTCCACCCCGCTCTAACCACCAGAAGGCAACCTATATTGTAGCATACTATAGATAATAAGTCTATCACCCAAAAGAATAATAATCCCAAACATTATGGCTTGAGAGCATCAATCCTCTTCACACTGGCTAATATCAGCTCTAAAGCAGGTCAGTTTACCGCTACTCATTTTTATTAAACCTCACCCTCCATAGGTTTATATATAAATCTGTAACCCCATCCCCCTTAATCCCCCTTCCCCTAGGAAGGGGGATTAAAAAGAAAGAGGGGCTTCCGCCCCTCTTGGACTGCCTCAATCTTACTCCTCATTAATTATGAGGCGAGAATTACTAAGCAAAAACCTTAATACCCCTATCTCCTAGGGCTCGTTCAATCTCCGCTTTATTGGGCAAGTCATCAATATTTACACCATTACTGACACAAAGCAATTCTACACCAATCGGGCTATTATCTTCCGAATAATCAATATATCTCATATCATCTAACTTCTTTGTATAAACAACTGGCTGATTGTTAAAATACACATAAATAGCGTCGTCTTTCCTGTCAAACTCTATCTTCATTGTTTGCCTTCTATATTCCTCTCAACCTAGCCATACTACGGAGACAATTTCTTTGGTGCTAGTGTCTAGAATTACTTGGAGACGTTTACCGTTAGGATGGTCAGCGATATAAAGAGAATAGCCCTCCTTTGGCTTAAAGCTAACTTGATGAACATCCAGACACGATTGAATATCCGCCTCAGTAATTCCTCGCTTTTCCATCCGCTTTAGAGCGTGCTTGCATATTTGGTATTCTACATAGTCTAGATGAACTAACATTCATATTTGACATCCGAACACTGATTACCACTATTAACCCCCAACAACCCCAATCTGTTACCATTTTACCATAGTGTATATACCTGCACAAACGTTTGTCAAGCCATGCTCAGTTTTAAACTACCTCACCCCCTTTAGTTTTTACTTGGGGTAACCCCATCCCCCTTTATCTCCCTTCCCCTGGGAGGCGTATTGCCTCAAATGTCATTCTGAGGAACGAAGTGACGAAGAATCTGTGGGTGGGGATGGCAGTGCACACATAGTCCCCACTACCCCCAGACCCTTCGCTACGCTCAGGTTGATATGGATTTAGTCCTTTCTTGGCAAAGCCCCTTGAAGGGGAAGGGGGAAGAAAAAGAAAGAGGGGTTTTTCCCCTCTTACAAGCAACAAAATATTGTGATTAATGTGGATGAATGTCAGAATAGAGTACTTTGGGAAAAAGATAAAGGAGGATGAGTATGATAGATAGATATAAGATGATATTTTTTAATATAGCTTTTATGAAAGAATATAAAGGAAATTTGGATGCTGATAAACCTATTAATGGTGGTCTATTTATTGAAAAATATGAGTGGGGAGGGGAAGTTTACAATTTCCAGTCGTACAAGGGAAATATGTATGGCTATGTTGAACCTGGTCTTGTATACAAAGGCGGTCGACAAAGAGGGATAGGTATTTCAAAGCTAATGAGGCCTGGGGAAAGCAAGACTGCACCATATGTATCAGGAGTTCTTATTATATGGGTAGCAAGACCACCAAAAAGCGATGAATCGGTAATGGTTGGATGGTATGAAAATGCCGCACTATACCAATCAAGCCAGAAATTTCTAGAAGATCCAATAAGGATATTACCTAATGGTTCTTATGACTATTTTGCTGTGGATAAGGAATCTTACTGTCAATTGATTGCAGTTGGAAAACGTGAAATAACCATTCCAAGAAAAGCAGGAGCTTTCGGACGTTCAAATATTTGGTATGCGCGTAGCCCCCTAGGAGAAAAGATAAAGGATAAAGTAATAGACTTCATTAATAGATTTATGAATTAATCATCAACGAATTATTATTGGCCATTATGTTAATACGAGGGTAAGACTCCCTGAGAGTGGCGCAGCCTCTCTCAAAATTTATCCCCTTACCTTCACCATCCTTCTACAGGAAGGACCAAGGGAAGGGGGTCAGGGGGATAGGTTCATACCAGTCTGGTTTATGCTTTGACCCGCTGGCGCAGACGCTCCAGTATCCACATTCGTGCCAGTGTAGTTGGGCCAACACCCAGCTCTCTCGCCTCTTCCCTCATCTGCTCCCACTTGTCCGCAGGAAGCCGTACCGGAATTACCTTGTCCAGTGGTTTCTTCACCTCTACATGCACGACCTCATCGGTTTCTTCCCAAGCATTACCCTGCTCTATTTTCTCCACTGCTTTGTCTATATCGGTCATCTCACCTACCTCCCACTGATTTGCTGTAGAGCCGTCTCTCGCTATCAGTCATTTCTCTTGCGGTAACTATCTTCCAGACTCCTCTTCCCAGATTAACCAGTACCACCAGGATGTAGCGTCCGGCCGCTGTCTGGCCGAAAAGTTTGTACAGCCCTTCCTTGCTACGCCTGATATGGTGTGTTTCTGATAGACAAGCCTCCTCTACCTCTTCGAAAGAGACCCTGTGCTTGGACTCAATCTTGTCCATTATGTGGTCATCAATTTCCAGGGCTTCGATTCGCAGCATAGGGACCTTTCCTTACTGTATAGTAGTGTATACTACTTGTATACACTTTGTCAAGCTAACGAATATTAAACCCCGTAAAACAAAAAATCTATGGCAGCAAAACCACCATAGATTTTTCTATTTGGCTAATATCAACTCTGAAGCAGGTCAAGCTCTGTCTACCTGTCACCGTATGCCGGTATCTATATCTATATCAATAGTCACCGTCTCGTCTGCCGATACGGTTATCTTTACCGGCAGGTTCGCAGCGCTATCGATACCCAGATGGTTGATATCCACCACGTAAGTGCCCGGTGCTATTTGTGCGGTATAATAACCAGTCGCCCCCTGACCTATCTGTGTAAAGTAGACCTCACGCACCAGGTTTTTACCGGATTCGTCATAGATTATCAATTTTCTTGTGGCAAATACCTCCGGCGGTACTGGGTAGTTCTCACCCGGCCTTTCCACTGGAGAGATAGGACCGATGGTTACCGCACCCTGCAACAGCACCGTCTCCGGGCCACCCGGCTGGCAGGAAACAACAAAAAGGCTCCCCGCCAGGATACAAACAATCAGCAGCATTCTCCGCCAGTTTTTCATAACACACCTCCGCCGTCACCGAATAAAAAGAGGGGCATTTCAACCCCTCTCTTTAATCTGGCTAATATCAACTCTGAAGCAGGTCAAGCCCTCGACCATTAGTACGGTTTAGCTCAAAACATTACTGCTCTTGCACTCACCGCCTATCAAACAAGTAGTCTACTTGCGGTCTTACTCCTTCACCCGAA
>CAZMJZ010000133.1:0-3254 GCA_964566845.1 uncultured Dehalococcoidales bacterium
GGGCTCTGGTAGCAGGTAGCAAGTTCCGCGGTGAGTTTGAGGAGCGGCTTAAGGCAGTAATGGATGAGGTTCGTCGGGCACAGGGTAAGGTTATATTGTTTATTGATGAGATACATACCGTAGTCGGGGCAGGAGCCGCTGAGGGAGCTATTGATGCCAGTAATATGCTCAAGCCAGCCTTGGCTCACGGTGAATTGCAGTGTATAGGCGCTACCACCCTTGACGAATACCGTAAATTTATTGAGAAGGATAAAGCACTGGAGCGGCGTCTTCAGCCACTATTCGTCAGTGAACCCAGCATTGAGGCAACTATTGAGATGCTTAAGGGGCTACGCCCCAGGTATGAGGCGCATCATAAGATTAAGATAAGCGACCAGGCTATAGAGGCAGCGGCTCGTCTAAGTCAGCGCTATATTTCAGACAGGTATTTACCGGATAAGGCTATTGACCTTATTGATGAGGCCGCTAGCAAGTTACGCATTGATACCGAGAGTGCCCCACCTGAGGTCAAATCCTTAGAGCAGAAACTTAAACAGTTAATTAATGAGGAGGAGGCAGCTTCCCAACGGCAGGATTATGAGCACGCTGCCCAGCTTAAAGCGGAAAGGTTGCGTCTGGAGGAGAACTATAATCAGGCTAAGAGCAGTTGGCTAAACCAGGAGAAGATATCTGGAGTGGTTGATGAGGAGAATATAGCCCAGTTGATTTCTAAGTGGACGGGTATTCCCGTATCACAGATGCTGGAGGGTGAAGCCGAGAAATTGCTTCATATGGAGGAGCGAATCCACGAGCGGCTGGTAAATCAGGAAGAAGCGGTTACTGCCGTTTGCGAAGCCATCAGGAGAGGTAGAGCCGGGTTAAAGGACCCGAGGCGACCTATTGGCAGCTTTATGTTCTTAGGTCCGACCGGTGTTGGCAAGACTGAGCTGGCTCGGACCCTGGCTCAATTCCTGTTTGATGATGAGAACGCAGTAGTGCGCTTAGATATGTCAGAGTATACGGAGAAGCATACTGTATCACGCCTTTATGGCTCCCCGCCGGGCTATGTTGGCTTTGAGGAGGGGGGACAGCTTACCGAGGCAGTAAGACGGCGACCCTACCGGGTAATCCTGCTTGATGAAATTGAGAAGGCGCACCCTGATGTGTTTAATGCCTTGCTCCAAATCCTTGATGACGGACGCCTAACTGATGGTCATGGGCGAACTGTAGATTTTAAGAATACGGTAGTCATTATGACCAGCAATACCGGCGTTGAACTCATCAAGCGCGAGACAAGTATTGGCTTTGCTACGCAGAAAGACGAAGCCAAAACCAGGAAGCAGGCTTACGAGAGCATGAAGGAAAAGGTGATGGGTGAGGTTAAGAAGACCTTCCGCCCCGAGTTCATCAACCGAATAGACGAGATTATAGTTTTCCACGAGCTAACTGAGGAACAACTCAGGAGTATAGTCGATTTACTGATAAGAGATTTGCAAAAGCGCCTGGCTGACCGTAAACTAGGGGTAGAGCTAACTGAAGAGGCGAAATCATGGCTGGCTAAGGAAGGCTTTGACCCAATATATGGGGCACGACCACTAAGGCGAGCCATTGAGCGCTATGTAGAAAACCCGCTGTCAACCAAGCTGTTGCAAGGAGAATATAGCCCGGGTGATACCATTATAGTTGACCTTAAAGATGATGCCTTAACCTTTACCGCAAAAGTAGCTGATAAAGCAGTTACATAAGTGGTAAAATATGTTTGCGGGGCTGTAGTTCAGTTGGGAGAACGTTTGACTGGCAGTCAAAAGGTAGGGGGTTCGAATCCCCCCAGCTCCACCAGATTTTGAAGCTAAAAAGCCCTTGTTGCCATTAAGACTTCCAGGGCTTTCCCTATTTGGCTAATAGATTAATTCTGTAGCCGTATCTTTGGATGGTAGCAGAATATCATCAAACCTATTAGCAGCAGCTTCTTGTAACTCTGGTATCACGTGGCTATAAATATCAAGGGTTATGTGTATACTGGCGAGGCCTAGTCTCTCTTGGACTATCTTTGGGTGAATCCCTTGTTTGAGCATAAGGCTGATATGGGTATGGCGTGCATCATGTAGCCGGATACCCTTTAACTCGGTACGTCTAGCCAGTTTACGCCATGCCTGAGTGATACTATCCGGGAGTAATGGCTTGCCTTCAAGCTGGCTGAATACCAAGTCATCATCAGATAGCATTAACCCCAGAGACTGTCTAATCTGCGCTTGCTGCTCTTTATGTTCTCTCAAGATAGTAGCGGTAGACGGAGAAAGGCTTTCCATACGTTTCCTTTTGCCAGTCTTAGGCTCTCCAGATATAATAGTCCTATTGCGCAACTGGTGAACAGTGCGATTAACCGAGATTTGGCAAAGCAGCAAATCAATGCCTGTCCACCGGAGAGCTAACAATTCAGACCGCCTCATGCCAGTTAAAATAGCGGCGTAGAATAAAGCATAATAGGATGTGTCTCTGGCATACTCTAGAAATATATGTAAATCAGATTCATTCGTAGTCTGCATCTCATGGCACTTTACCTTTGGGAGTTCTATAGCGTCATCCACATTGCGAACTATCATACCCAACTTGACGGCGTTCTGCAATGCTTTGTGTAATGTGACGTGCATGTAGCGAACCGTCCGAGCTGATAATCCACCTTTGCCATCATAACGACCGCCTGATAACTTCTTAGAGTAAAATTGTTGTAAGTGCTCCGTCCTCAGTTGTGTTAGTGATATCTGCCCTAGAGTTGGTCTGTGCCGTCACCGGAGATAGACTGTCCCAGCAATAATCTTTTAGCCAGTGTCCTAGGTATTCTGCCACAGTATTTTGAGTTGTGGCAATCCTGATGCTACTGCGATACAATCATCTTGCACCTGTTTGTACCTCCTTAGTTTTGAGTTACTCTAACCCAAAGACTACATAGGTCAGCGGGTGCTCTGCAATTACCCAATTTCCCCCATAATAGTGTAGAACCAAGTTACCCTAATCCGTGCGTCCATATTTAAAAAGCCTATCACGTAAGTGCCATTGCGAGTCCTTTGGTTCATCCTTCACCCTTTGGTAAAGGATAAAGGACGAAGCAATCTCACTTCCATTCCAGAGATTGCCACGTCGTCCTTCTGTGAAGGACTCCTCGCAATGACAAGTGAAATTTCCCTTGGAAAATCCACGGATTAGGGAGTTACAAAGGCTAAGTCTTTTCTAATCGAAAAATGAGCCTGAATAGATAATAATAGCTTTCCTTCTTT
>CAZMJZ010000134.1:0-3233 GCA_964566845.1 uncultured Dehalococcoidales bacterium
AACTGCATATCAAGCTCCTGCTTAAATGCTTGGTAAGCTGGCTCGTTATAGAGGGCAAAAACCACCCTTTCTAGCTCTGCTTTTCTGGTTGAGTACTGGCGCACTTCGTCAATCATTATCCTAGCACACTCATTAAGGGGAAAAGCGCCGACACCAGTGCCTAATGCCGGGAAGGCAATGTTCTTTATGCCAATCTCATCAGCTCTAAGAAGACTATTCCTCGTCGCCCGCCTAATCTTTTCAGCATCGGTCTTCAAGTCTTGTCCCATCACTGCGGCATGGATAATGTACTTTGCTTTTAATTTTCCAGCCCCGGTGATTATTGCCTCTCCGGTAGGAATTGGTCCCTTTTTAACCGCCTCGCCCTCTATTTCTTTACCCCCGGCTCTCTTCAGCGCTCCAGCTACCCCACCACCCATCCACAGTTGGTTATTGGCAGCATTTACCAGAGCATCAAGCTCAAGCCTAGTGATATCACCTTTATAGACTTCAATGTTAGTCATTAATGATAATGATTATACACGGTTTCGTGTAAACTGTCAAGGTCTTTTAGCTTTTTGGCTGGCCTGGTATTCAAATTGGGCTCGTTCAGCAATAATGAAAAGTAGGGTAGATGAGGCACCACGGGGTTCATACCTCCCCGTTTCCCATTCGCTTATTGTTTGCTGCCGCGTACCCAGTTGGTCTGCCAGTTCACGTTGAGTTAGACCTAGATGGCGCCTTAAAGCTTGGATGTGTTCCCTATCCCATTGTGGTCGGTTCGCTTTGCGGTTACTCATAATTAAATCTTACACGCTTCAGGGTAAATTGTCAAAATGAGGCATATAACTCAATTACAGTCAAGACAGAGATTTAGATTAAAAGAATACTTTACAGAGAAATAAAGGCTAATTTAAGTTTAAAATGCCTCTTAGCTACTGACATTAACTGTAAATGGCTGTTTATTAAGTTGCGCCATATGTTTACCTGCGCTATTATTATAAGGTTGTTAGCAGTCTCAGGGTGAGAGTGCTAATAATCAAGCTTTTGGTGGTTAATTGAACTAGAAAAGGAGGGTTGGAATGGAGATTAAGCTTCAACCACTAGCTGACCGGGTAGTAGTCAAGCCTATTGAAAAGGAGGAGGTGACCAAAGGAGGCATTGTTTTGCCTGACACAGCTAAGGAGAAACCCCAAGAGGGTGAGGTTATGGCTATTGGCCCGGGTCGGTTATCCGAGGATGGAAAACGGATAGCTATAGATGTTAAAGTGGGTGACAAAGTAATCTATGCAAAGTATGGCGGCACTGAGATTAAGGTTGATGATGAGGAGATGGTGATTTTGCGTGAGAGTGATATTTTGGCTAAGAGAGGTTAAATAACAAGTCAATTTAATAACTAAGGAGGAAAGAATGGCTAAACAGATTATATACGAGGCGGAGGCTAGGCAATCTATGAAGAGGGGGATTGATGCTTTAGCTGACGCAGTCAAGGTAACTCTGGGACCTAAGGGGCATTGCGTGGTTCTGGATAAGAAATTTGGTGCACCAATAGTGATTAATGATGGGGTTACTATTGCCAAAGATATTGAGCTCCCTAATCCCTTTGAGAACGTCGGTGCCCAGTTAATTAAGGAAGCAGCTAGTAAGACAAATGATGCTTGTGGGGACGGTACTACCACATCGACGATTCTGGCTCATGCTATGATTACTGAGGGCTTTAAGAATATAACTGCCGGGGCTGACCCCATGTCAATAAAGAGAGGTATTGAGAAGGCAACAGAGGCTGTTGTCAGCGAGCTTAAGCGTCTATCTACCGAGGTGAGTGATAAGGAACAGATTGCTCAGGTAGGTACTATCACCGCTGTTGACGAAGAGATTGGTAGTTTAATTGCTGATGTGATGGAAAAGGTAGGGAAGGATGGGGTTATTACTGTTGAGGAGTCTAAGGGTATAAAATATGAGATAGAGTATGTTGAGGGAATGCAAATTGACCGTGGTTACATTAGCCCTTATTTTGTAACCAATGCCGAGCGGATGGAAGCAGTTATAGACGACCCCTATATCCTTATCACTACCAAGAAACTCTCATCTATGTCTGAACTTTTGCCAGCCCTGGAAAAGATACTACAGGTGTCAAAGAATCTGTATATTGTAGCTGAAGATATAGACGGTGAAGCTTTAGCTACGCTAGTGGTTAATAAGTTGCGGGGCACGCTTAATATTTTAGCAACTAAGGCTCCTGGTTTTGGTGATAGGCGTAAGGACATGCTAGAGGATATGGCAATTCTTACCGGGGGCAAAGTGATTTCAGACGAGCTGGGACGTAAATTAGAGTCGGTTACAGTAAGTGACCTGGGCAGGGCTCGGCGGGTAACTTCCGATAAGGATAATACTACCATTATTGAAGGCAAAGGCTCGGAAGAGGCAATCAAAGGGAGAATCAAGCAGCTTAAGGCTCTAATAGACGAGTCTACATCTGATTATGACCAGGAGAAGCTACAGGAGAGGCAAGCAAAGATGACTGGTGGAGTAGCTGTAATCAAGGTAGGAGCGGCTACCGAGGTTGAGCTTAAGGAGAAGAAGCACCGAGTTGAAGATGCACTATCAGCTACCCGAGCCGCAGTGGAGGAAGGCATTCTGCCTGGTGGTGGGGTTGCTTTGCTCAATGCGGTTAAGGTTCTGGACAAGCTAAAAGTTAGTGGGGATGAAGCTACCGGCGTTAATGTGGTTAGGAAAGCCATAGATGAACCAATTCGCTGGATTGCTATAAATGCCGGCAAGGATGGGTCAGTAATTGTAAATGCGGTTAAGAAGAGTCGAGCTGGGATCGGTTACGATGCCGAAGCCGATGAATTTGGTGATATGGTAAAGGCGGGCATTGTTGACCCGACCAAGGTAGTAAGGTCTGCCTTGGAAAATGCAGCTAGCATTGCCGCTATGATTTTAGTTACTGAATCAATAGTTACCGATATCCCGGAGAAGGAAAAATCAACGGCAATGCCTCCTGGTGGCTACGGAGAATATTAATCAAGATTACTTATCAAGCGTATCCCCCTTCCCCTTAATAAGGGGAGGGGGATAACAATTTTAAGGGAAACCCCTAAGCCCCTGTCGGTTACAGCTTGAGGATTCCCTCCTCGGGTTCATTGTCAGCAGTGGAGCCAACTACTGCTAAGCGGAGCTTGCTACCTACCAATAGCTCTTGGGCTAACTGCTTAAGCTCGTCAGCAGTAATGGCATCAATAATGGATATT
>CAZMJZ010000135.1:0-3228 GCA_964566845.1 uncultured Dehalococcoidales bacterium
AGGCGTTTATCAGTCTCAAGCTGTGATTCACCGGGACCTCTGGTGCCAATGCCACCGCCCAGTCTTTCCAGATGACTCCATTGTCCGGCAAGACGGGGTAGAAGGTATTGATGCTGAGCCAGTTCCACCTGTAATTGACCTTCGTGGGTTCGGGCACGCTTGGCAAAAATATCCAGAATTAAGGCGGCACGGTCTATAACCTTTACCTCAAGGGCTTCTTCCAGGTTCCGTTGCTGCAGTGGGGAAAGCTCATCATCAAAAATTACTACATCATAGTTGATACTATCCTTTAGAGATAGTAGTTCATCCAGCTTCCCTTTGCCTAGATAGTGTGTTTTTGATGGTGTGTGTAACTGCTGGGTAAGTTTTCCGGTTACACTAACTCCTGCCGTGCTAGCTAATTGAGCTAGCTCATCCACGGAGTCTTCCTCCGTCCATTTATTGCCACTTCCCTTGTAGGATACAGCTACCAAGAATGCCCGTTCTGGAGGTGATTGTGTAAAAAGCGTGCTTTTAGTAATAATATCCTCCTTATTTTAATAGGGATGCATTATGTCAACTTAATTAGTTGCCTTGTGTTTGCTTCTTATATTATGCCATCCTGACAGCCGTGACAAGCCTTTGGCTAGTTCTGCGTCCGGGATGGTTAGCGACAACCGCACATAGCCTTCACCATTCTTGCCATAACCTATACCCGGAGTAACTACTACTCCAATTTCTTCTAATAAATCAGTAGCCAGGTCTACAGAGGTGTAGCCTTTGGGAACCTTAGCCCAGATATATAGACCCGCTTTGGGCGGTTTGGCTTCAAGCCCAATACTATTTAACACATCAATAACAAGGTCGCGGCGTCTCTGGTAAATGGCATTATGCTCCGGGATGCAATTCTGGGAACCGGTCAAAGCCTCAATAGCAGCGTATTGGATAGCCTGTGGAATACCTGAATCCAAATTAGACTTAACCCTCCTCAGGGCGTCTATCATATCAGCATTACCTACCACCATACCAATTCGCCACCCGGTCATGTTATAGCTTTTGGATAGAGAGTGGAATTCTACCCCTACTTCCTTAGCTCCATTAGCTTGCATAAAGCTAACCGGATGATAACCATCAAAGGCAACCTCCGAATATGGTCCATCGTGGCAGACAGCTAGGTTATGATGCTGAGCAAATTTAACTACTCTGTTGAAAAATTTAAGGTCAGCTATGGCACCGGTAGGGTTATTCGGATAGTTTATCCATAAAAGTTTAGCCCTTTTTAGGGTGTGAGACGGTATAGCATCCAAATCAGGCAGGAAGTCATTCGCCTCAACAAGTGGCATGTAGTAAGGGATACCTCCAGCTAACATAGTGCTTACCGAGTAAACGGGATAGGCTGGGTCGGGGACTAATGATATATCTCCGGGGTCAATGAAACACAGGGCAATGTGGGCGATTCCTTCTTTGGAGCCAATAAGCGGTAATACCTCTTTGTCGTCATCAAGAGAAACACCAAATCGCCTTTCATACCACCCGGCTATGGTCTGCCGTAATTGGGGCAAACCGGCTGTCTCCGGGTAGCGATGATTGGACGGGTCTTGCGCCGCCTGGCATAGCCTATCGATTATGTTAAGTGACGTGGGAATATCAGGGTCACCTATAGCAAAGCTAACTATGTCTTCCCCTTTAGCTCTCTTCTCAGCGATCTTTTTATTAATTTCCACAAAAAGATAAGGTTTTAATTTCTCAACACGTCTTGACATTTTCATATTAGCTATACCTCATTTGCCCACTCGCCGGTATATACTACTTTAGCCGGACCACTAAGGAATGCCTCCCCTACCCTACCCAACTCCACTTCCAGTATACCTCCCGGCAATTTTATGTCAACTTTACTATCGATGTAATCATGAAGCTGAGCAGCAACAGCTACCGCGCAGGCGCCACTGCCACAAGCCAGTGTCTCTCCTGCTCCTCTCTCCCATACCCGAGCTTCAATATGCTTTCGGTCTAATACTCTGGCTACCTCAAAGTTTATCCGGTTGGGGAATATTGCTAGTTGTTCTACTTCTGGTCCTAGCTGGGATAACGGGAAATCAGATACCTGGTGCAACCAAAAATAAACGGCATGCGGATTTCCCATAGAAACAAGACTCAAGGATAAATCCATGTCCCTTATAGTAACCGGATAGTCTAATATTGGTATTATGGGCAAGAAGAAATTTTCTATCAACACTGGGATGTCGTCAGCCCCAAATTTTGGTTTTCCCATGCTAACCTGAATTTTATCGACTTTACCTGCTGCTTTGTAAAGCTTGACTATCCTTATACCTGATACTGTTTCTATTAAAACTTCATGAAACACAGTATCAGCCAACTCAACATCTGGCGATTCTTTATCAAGCTTACCCCCTTCAAACTTTCTTGACCAAAGACCTTTATCTGCGACATATCTAGCCAGGCATCTTAATCCATTTCCGCAGGCTTCTGCCTCGGAGCCATCAGGGTTAAACATTCGCATCCTAAAATCAGCTATGTTTGAAGGCAACACCAGCAGCAAGCCATCAGCGCCAACTCCGAAATGGCGGTCACACATGGCTGTCGCCGTCTGTGACCAATTATGGCTCAGGTTACTAGCTTCAATCAGTATAAAATCGTTTCCGGCACCCTGCATCTTGGTGAAATTCATGACCCCTCTAGTACGATTTACTGCTCTAAGAACTGATTCTAAATAGTATACCTTCATTTGTCAAAATCGTATACTCGAATTAGGTCACACATATTCGTATTACCAATGAGGTGCTACTAGTATTGAGGTTAAGGAAATGCAAAGCTGTAGAATTTACCGAAATGTCATTTCGCCATTACTAGCAATCCCGGTAGCTGGCTACAGAGGTCTAAAATCGAATTGATAGCATTATCTAATTCGGTAATTTTCGTTTGACTTAAGTAACTACTTTTATAAAGGATAAGCGTTTGGTCTATGGTTCAGATTGCTGCTAAGCTAATCATACTGTATCGTGTCAAGCGGCTTTCTGGTTCTGTAATGGGGACAAGGAAAGGGTACGATTTCTCAATTTTAGTAGTAATTGCAGCTACGATGGTGGCGGGACCAACTTTATTTCCAACATCGTTCTATTACCCTTTATGAATTCATCCAGTCGGGTTTTGATTTCCGACTCCGCTTTGTCCGATATATCAAACCACTTAATCCTGTCATCGTCTAATCGAAACCAATTATACTGGTGG
>CAZMJZ010000136.1:0-3203 GCA_964566845.1 uncultured Dehalococcoidales bacterium
AAGCCTATAACAGAGAGCATAACATTACTCCCCAGGGAATAAAGAAGGCAATCAAGGATATTACGGAACGGGTAAGGGCAGTAGCCGAAACTCGTACCCCCTATGTTGCTGCCACTATTGCCAAAGAAGACATAGCTCGACTGATTAAAGAGTTAGAATCGCAGATGAAGACCGCCGCCCGAAACCTGGAGTTTGAGAAGGCAGCACTACTCCGAGACCGTATCATTGAGTTGCGGAGGGATTTTGAAACGGTGGAGATAAAGAAGTGAGCGATAATGAAGTAGAAACAAGGCAGGAGCGCCGGGAAAAGAAGCTCAAAAAGAAACGGGAGCGAATACCTAAACACGGGAAAAACCTAGCTAAAATATACATGGATGCTATTATGAGGAGGTTAAGGGGAAAGTGAGCGTTCTTGATGGTTTTTTTATCAGTTCAATTTCGAAGTCAATTGTCAAAAATCCCATTTTCGACCTATATTCAATGTGCTGAAACGCGCCTTATGTTAAAATAATAATAGTTTTTATATAAGCTTATTCTTTCTTCTTATTGATAGAATAATGTCCAATAAACGTCAGCATATCCTGCCACAGTTCTATTTGAAAACCTTCCTAACACCTGGGTTAGTTTATCGTCGTGGCAAACATGTACCCCATATAGTACCAAATCCTAAAAAGGTTGCTGCAAAAAGCTATTATTTTGGTAAGAATATCCGTCAGAGAAAAACAATTGATAAAATAAATTCAAATATAGAGAACAGAGTAGCGCCTATTTTTAGAAATCTAATTTCTAACCCAAGAGGAATAAAGTCAACTGACTGGATTGCCCTTTCTTTTTTATTTGCCAACTTATTTGTAAGGTCATCTGCTACTATTGAAGAAATGCGCACAACTCATTTAAGCTTTGTAGATCAGGTTAATACTATGTCTAATCGTATGATGGAAAGTTTACAAAAATCGTTGAGCGAAGGTAAGGATATATCTACATTTATAGATAATTCTTCGCTGTATGATGGCCCACGATTTACTTTGGAGCAAATGAATAATGAAGCTAACATAATGCGCATGAAAAAAAGTCAACTCTTTGTTGCGGAAGGGCTATACAGTGTAATACCATCTATTTCTGAGTGTATAAGAAAGATGACCTTTGTAATTCTTGAAGCTCCAAGACAATCATTCTTTCTTACTTCAGATAGACCACTGTCTCTGCAAAGTAGATTAACTGCCTCTCGGGTGGGTGCTGGTTGGGAAAATAATGATGCGCTTGGTCTTATATCATTGTGCCCTAGCCACGCACTTTTTATGCTCTATCACAACACTCCTAGCATACGATCAAAAATGGCAACTATTGAAGAGGTATCGCTTTTCAATCGCGATATTATTAGATTTGCATATGAGGAAGTATATAGTCCATTTGAATACTCTGATGCGTTTGATTGGGCTAGAGGAATAGATATTTTGAAAAAGAAGAATCCCTTCTCTTAACTTTACCCCTCTTCCCCTTTGGTGCTTTCCTCCTCAAGCTGTTCCATAATACCTCCCACCCAGCATATTGACAAGCGGTAGTATAATAGGCAGTAACTAAATGAGCAAAGGCGGAAATCGTGTCACTTATACCAGCTTTTAAAATAGGTGTATGGAATGCCTGGCTCTTCATGAGCAGCTTCCTGCTGCAATGGTTGGCGGTGGGTCTTGCTGGCAAAAGAGTATCTCAAAGAACGGGTCATCCCACTGACATGAGGCGAAGTAAATCAGACCAGAGAATCGGCATGGCGATAACGATAACTTGGGTCATCGCGACTATCTATTCAATTTTTCTGCCATTGCAGTTGGGGACGATTTGGTTATATATCGGGCTTGGTGTTTTTCTATCTGGACTAACTATACTTACCATCGCCACGTTGAACTTTTCTACGACACCACACGATAAGCCGATTACCGGCGGCGTCTATCAATACTCACGGCACCCGATGTATCTAGCCATGTTCCTGATATACATCGGAACCAGCCTCGCCTCCGCTTCATGGCTGTTTTTCCTGCTTACAATTGCCACTGTCACCCTGATACGTCTGGAGACGATACTTGAAGAAAGATATTGCCTTGAGAGATATAGCAACGCCTACCGTGAATATATGAATAGGACGCCAAGATGGATAGGAGTGCCAAAATAGGGCAAAGTAAGCCATAAGGAGGGAGACAAAAATGAGGATACAACGGTCTATTGAAATTGCCGCACCACCAGAGAAAATCTGGCCTTTCCTGGTCGAGCCGGAGAAGATTCTGAGGTGGTTTACCCTTCTCCAGAAATTCGAGTATTCGGGTGAGCAGCGCAGTGGCGTGGGCACCCCCTTTTATTACGAGGAAAAATCCGGTGGCCGACTTATGAAGCTCAACTATGTGGTTACGGAATGGGTGGAGAATGAGAGGCTCGCCTTCAGCATGACTTCCGGACCCCTAAAGAAGGATGACCAGGTATGGAGTATAGAGGCTACTCCATCGGGCAGCAAATTTACGCTTACAGAGGATGTGGAAATGACCTGGGGGATGATTGGTAAGATTATCGGAGCGCTGTTTGCCGGCAGAATGATAGGAAAGAACCTGGAGGAGATACTAGCTAATCTGAAGAGCTTAGCGGAAGCATAATAATGACACTTATTTTTCTTCCTCTTTTGCGCCCTCTTCCTCAAGCTGCTCCATAATGCGGGCGGCTCGGGGGTAACCGATATGCAACCGCCGTTGTAAAAAAGAGGTAGAAATGTGCTTGTGTTCTTGTACCAGTTGTTTGGCTGTCTCCAGTAGTGGGTCTTCGGGAGAGCCTCCTCTCTTGCCAGCGGCTGTGGATGGGACAAGCTCCTCAATCTTTAAAGAAGCTTCTTCTCTTTGCTGGCTACCCCAGAAATAAACCAGCCTCTCTGTCTCAGCATCTGAGACATAGCACCCCTGGAGGCGTTTAGGCTTAGCTTCCTCAGTAGGCATATAGAGCATGTCTCCTTTGCCCAGTAGCTTTTCGGCACCGCCCATGTCAAGGATAGTGCGCGAATCTACCTGAGAAGTAACAGCAAAGCTGACGCGAGTAGGAAAATTAGCCTTAATCAAGCCAGTAACCACATCTACTGACGGGCGCTGAGTCGCTACGACGAGGTGAATGCCGGTAGCCCGGGCAAGCTGGGCTAATCGGCACAGGATATGCTCTACCTCATCAAAGCC
>CAZMJZ010000137.1:0-3178 GCA_964566845.1 uncultured Dehalococcoidales bacterium
TTGCTTTACGGTTGGTAATCAAAAATAATGGCTGCTATCGCTTACAAACTCCAGGCAACTATCTCTATTGCATCATTGTTATAGCCAGTTTCAGTGGTAGCATCCTTCACCACTTGCCAAATCTCAAAGGAACCAGCGCTGCGGTCACCAATTTCGTTGAAAGCAATGGGACCAGTAGCGCCGTCAAATTCCAGCTCGGTTAAGGCAACCCTTATGGCATCACCGTCATAGACACCGGCTGCCTCTATTGCTTTTGCGGCTGCCCATACCGCATCGTATACTGTATCGCAATAGACCTCAGGGGCCTCTCCATATTTATCTTCATAGGCAGCATTGAAAGAGTCGCATATTGCGCCCATGCCAACAGTTCTAGTTCCAGCAACAATGGCTTTCTCCATGAACTCAGCGCTGCTGGGTTCTTCAAATAGACCTGAGCCATAATTACCATCGCAGCCAAGCCAGGCAATTTCATCCAGGCCCATCTCCAGAGCCTGCTTAAAAATCATAATGCCATCGTCACAGTAGGTAACAGCCAGAACTACATCTGCATTGCTATCCGCAATCTGCTGTAGCTCAGTGCGATAGTCCTTTGTCGTCTCACTGTAATGTATTGATACTACTTGTTCTCCCTGCCATTCTGCCGCCTCAAGCCCCTCAAGAATATATGTTTCTAAACCTTTACCATAAGTATTATCCAATACTATAGTAGCCAATTTGGTATAGCCTTTATCCATTACGATTTCGGCTAACATCAGTCCTTGGGCATCATCACGCAGACAGGTACGGAAGAACCACTCTGTTCCCTCTTCCTCAGAAAGCGGAATCCCAGTAGCTGATGGTGTTATCACAGGGACTTTGTGCTCACTTAAATATGGTATTGAAAGCAACGAAGCTCCGGTGATCATAGGCCCAGCAATTACTTGCACCCCGTTTATCTCTATCATCTTTTTAACTCCATTAAAGCCTATGGCCGGGTCTGTGGCACCATCCTCTTCTACTAATTCCACCTGTTTACCTAACACCCCACCAGCAGCATTAATATCCTCAACTGCCAGCCTCGCCGCATCTAATATCCTAGCCCCCATAGCAGCCAGGTCACCACTGGTGTCTAATAGACAGCCAATTTTAATTGTCTCAGCTTCTTTTGGAGTACAAGCTGCCGCTGGTATGAGCAAAGATAGACCAACCACAATTGATAATAACTTTTTTATCATATTCTCCCTCCCTTTCTTCAATTAGTTCTTTGGGGAAATTAGCAGTAAAATAAGCCTGTCTCAATCACCTCCCTTCATCAAAATTTTACGCTAGCTTTCAATCTAGCACAAAAAGATAGCCATATCAATTAACTTTAGCTTCCAACCCTAAATAGCGCAGTCTAGAGGATTCCTCGGTAAATAGAGAGTCAGCATCTCCCTCCATAGCACAGGCACCGTCAATCAAAACATAGCCTCGTTTAGAGATGCTTAAAGCCTTTTTAATATTTTGTTCTACTATCACTATAGCCGTTCCTGCTTTTTCTATATTCTCCAGTTTGGATATGATGACTGAAGTTGGCTTAGGCGATAACGATGCTAATGGCTCATCAAGTAACAGAACTTTAGGCTGCGCCATCATTGCTCTGGCTATGGCTAACATTTGCCTTTCACCCCCACTCAAGTTTCCGGCTAGAAAATTTTTCCTCGCCTTTAGCTCGGGAAACATGTTATAAATTTCCTCCATCGCATACTTGACGGAGGCTTTACCCTTGCTGTGATATGCCCCCATATCCAGATTCTCGGCTATAGTCAAATTAGGGAAGGCATTGTTTACTTGAGGAACATAGCCTATACCCTGATTCACCAATTTGTCGGCAGCCATACCAGTAACATCCCGCCCCTGATAAAACACCTGGCCCTCAAATACTTTTGCAAAACCGAGAAGGCTTTTAAGCAAAGTTGACTTGCCACTACCATTAGGTCCGACAATAGCCACAATCTCACCTTCACCTACTGTGATAGACACACTATGAACAATTATAACATCACCATAGCCAGCGCTAATATTTTCCAAACTAAGGACAGGTGGCATCTGTCACACTCCCAAATATACCTCAAAGAAGGCAGGGTCTTCTAGCACTTCTTCCGGCTTACCTTCAACCACTATTTTGCCTTTATCCATAACATAAACCCAATGAGCAAAGTCAAACAATATCTCCAACCTATGTTCTATAATAAAGAAACTTAATCCCTCTTGAGATAAATCCTCAATCCCTTGAAAGATTTTCTTCCCCAGGTTAGGATTTATCCCTGCCGCTGGCTCATCTAGAAGTAGCAATGTTGGAGAAGACATAACTCCTCTGCCCACCTCCAGGAGCTTCCTCTGTCCGCCTGATAATTCCCCAGCCGGAGAAAGAGCTAAATGGACTAGCTCCAGGGTTTCAAGGATTTCCATAGCTTTACCAGCTAGTTCCACTTCTTGCTCCTGCCAGCCTTTCCTTAAGAAAAGACTATTTAGCAACATGTCACCCTGATGCCCTCGCGCCGCCAGCAGCATATTATCTAATACGCTTAACCTGGAGAAAAGTCTTGGTATCTGGAAGGCGTTTACCAAACCTAAACCATAAATCTGGTGAGGAGCTAATCTATTAATGCACTTGCCATTGAAATAAATGTCCCCCTCGTCAGGTCGATGAAGACCAAGGATAGTATTAAATAAAGTAGTCTTTCCGCTGCCATTGGGACCTACCAAACCCCAAATACCACCACCTTTGATATTCAGGCTTACCCCACTAACAGCGTAAACACCACCGAAGTGCTTACTGACTTCCCTTATTTTTAACAGCGTTTCTTGCACGCCGAACTCCCTCCATTGCCTTTGTTTTAATCTGGCTCTCCTTTAACAAACCCTGAGGTCTATAAAGCAGAACTAGAATTATTAAAGCACCAAACAGGATATATTGCAAGTCACTAGGGTTGATTGGCAAAAGAAAATAATCCTTGAGTATATTCGTGCCCCTAACAAAAATCTGCACCAAGACGGCACCTAACAATACCCCCCAGTTATTAGCCGGTCCTCCTAAAAGAACCATTATCCACACGGTAAAGGTAACCATAGGCATAAACATACCAGGGAGGACGTACTGAAGATACTGAGCGTAAAGCCCCCCAGCTACTCCAGCCATAGCCGAGCCCAACATAAA
>CAZMJZ010000138.1:0-3171 GCA_964566845.1 uncultured Dehalococcoidales bacterium
CTAGCTGCCGCTTCATACTCAACCACAAAATCTCTATCAGAGACAGCATCAATGCTATTTTGGCTGAGTTGGCTAAAGCCAAGCTCATGGGCTAGGAACTCCCGGTCAATATTATAGGTTACACCAGCCATGGCACCACTGCCCAAGGGCATGACATCAGTACGCTTTAAGCAGTCGCTAAACCGGTCAACATCCCTCTGGAGCATCTCAAAATAGGCTAATAGGTGATGAGCCAGCAGCACCGGTTGCGCCGGTTGTAAGTGGGTATATCCCGGCACAATTACACGATTATTAGCTTCAGCCAGATTAATTAAAGCCTGCTGGAATTCTCTGAGCTTGACCAAGGTCTCAGAGATTGCTTCCTTAGCCAGAAGGCGTAAATCCAGAGCCACCTGGTCATTTCTGGAACGAGCCGTATGCAGCTTGCCCCCTACCTCGCCAACATTGTCCAATAAACGAGCTTCGATGTTCATATGGATATCTTCCAATTCAGGATTAAACTGAAATTTACCCTGCTCTATTTCCTGTCTAATAGAGGTAAGCCCACTAATAATAACCTCTGCCTCTTCTGTTTGGATTATGCCCTGCTTCGCCAGCATTCTGGCATGGGCAATACTGCCAGCAATGTCATGGCGATATAAACGCCAATCAAAGGATATAGAGGCAGTATATTCGGTTACTAACTTATCGGCCGCCTTGCTAAAACGACCACGAATATGGCTCATCTACAATCTTCCTTATTTCTTTTCCTCCAAGCTGCTGATACCCTGTAACTGTGCCTGGGTTCTGACCGGCAATCCCCAGATGTGAATAAAGCCAGGGGACGCACTCTGGTCAAACTCATCACCCTGAGCATAGGTAGCCAGACCATAGCTATAAAGTGAGTTAGGTGACTTCCTACCGACAACACTTGAGCTTCCCTTAAATAGCTTTAACCTAACCATCCCGGTAACAAAGCGCTGTGAACTTTGCACATAGGCAGCCAAATCTTGATGAAGCGAGTTAAACCACAAACCGTTATAGATAAGGTCGGCATATTCCTGAGCTACCCTCTGCTTAAACCGTAGTTGGTCTTTGGCTAAGGTCATCGCCTCCAGAGCCTGATGTGCCTGGAGTAGAACTACTGCCGCCGGCGCCTCGTAAATTTCCCTTGACTTTATCCCCACCAGCCTATTTTCCACATGGTCAATCCTGCCTACGCCATGCCTACCGGCTAGTTCATTCAGTCGCTGAATCAAGCTAACGCCATCTAAATCCTGTCTATTAATGGTAACAGGAATTCCCTTGTCAAATCCAATCTCAACATAGTCCGGCATATCGGGAGCCTCACTAGGCGACCTTGTCCAGGTAAATACCTCTTCGGGTGATTCAACCCACGGGTCTTCAAGAACCCCACACTCAATACTCCTCCCCCATAGGTTTTCATCAATGGAATACGGACTGGCGACGGTAATAGGCACTGGAATGCCATGGCGCTGGGCATAGCTAATGGTTTGTTCACGGGTCATGCCCCACTCCCTAGCCGGTGCTACAATTCTGAGACCAGGTGATAGGGCGCTAATGCTTACCTCAAACCTCACCTGGTCATTTCCCTTGCCGGTGCAACCATGAGCCACCGCTGAAGCCCCTTCCTCTGCAGCCGTGTCCACCAGCAGTTTAGCCATTAACGGACGAGATAGGGCAGTAGCTAATGGGTATTGTCCCTCATAGATAGCATCTGCCTGTAGCGCTGGAAAGATAAAATGGTTTACAAATAACTCCTTAGCATCCGCCACCAATGCCTTCACCGCACCTGCTTTAAGTGCCTTTTCCCGAATGGCAGAAAAGTCACGTTCATTTCCGACATCAATGGTAAGGGCAATAACATCCAGGTTATATTTTTCTTTAAGCCATTTGATGGCTACTGATGTATCCAAACCGCCACTGTAAGCCAATACTACCTTATCTGACACTGTGAACCTCCCTTAAACTAAGAAATCATTATCATTTAGTGATGCTGGATAATGCTGCGTTTAAAATATCCAGCGCCTCATCAACCTCCTCATTGCCAATAGTAAGGGGGGGCATAAAACGCAAGGCATTGGGCTTCAATCGGTTAACCAGTAATCCTCTATCAAGGCAAGCCATTACCACCGACTGAGCAATATCGCTACTAAACTCCAGAGCCACCAATAACCCCCGCCCCCGAATATCAGTTATGAACTGGAATTTCTGTCCCAAGCTTTCCAATCCAGTTATAAGATAATGCCCCACACTCATGACATTCCCAGCAATGTTTTGGTCAAGAATAAATTTTAGCGTCGCATAACCAGCAGCACAGGCTAAAGGATTACCACCAAAGGTAGAGCCGTGCTCCCCCGGAGTGAAAACAGAGGCTCTATCCTTGGCTAGAATAGCCCCGATTGGTATGCCGCTGGCTAAACCCTTAGCCAGTGTCATTATATCAGGTTCAACACCAAGCTGTTGGTAAGCAAAAAGTGTCCCCGTTCGCCCAAGCCCGGTTTGAATTTCATCCAAAATCAGTAGAATACCCATTCGGTCACACCACTCCCGGACTGTGGCTAAATAGCTATCGTCAGGTAGGTTGACCCCTCCTTCCCCCTGCACCGGTTCTAACATCACGGCACAGGTTTGATTAGTGGTAGCCGCCTTTATAGACTCAACACTATTATACTCTACATTTACAAAACCATTGGGCAAGGGAACATATGGCTGCTGGAATTTAGACTGACCGGTAGCTGCCACCATAGCTAGAGTGCGACCATGAAAGGAACCCATCGTAGTAACAATCTCATAGGCTCCATTAAGATTGAGCTTCCCGTACCGCCTGGCTAGTTTCACGGCTCCGTCATTAGCCTCAGCCCCACTATTGCAAAAAAAGACCTTATCTAAGCAGCTATTCTGCACCAAAAGCTCTGCCAAACGAACCTGAGGGATAGTATAGAACTGATTTGAAGCCTGAATAAGGGTGTTTAACTGCTCTTCTACTGCTTTAATAACTACCGGGGGGCAATGCCCCAAACTATTGACCGCCCAGCCACCTACAAAGTCCAGATACTCCCGACCATCTTCATCCCACACTCGTACCCCTTGCCCCCTAACGAGGGTTATAGGAATACGCTCTACGGTATTCATCAAGTATTGTTGCTCAAGCTCCTGCCAATTACTCAC
>CAZMJZ010000139.1:0-3120 GCA_964566845.1 uncultured Dehalococcoidales bacterium
TTGCCCTCCCGCACAAGAACTTCAGGTAAGATTCAAGCCTCTCATCCATTTTAATCCTTACTTCTTATCTACGGTAAACACCTTATAGTCCAGGATTTCTTGTTACCGCTGAAATCTCTCCCCAGGCTGAGAGCTACCTGTTTCCCGGGATAACTCTTGAGGAACTTGATACAATCGCCAACCAAATAAGCAACAGTCAAATTGCATAAAGGATGGTGAAAGCTCCTTCCAATCTCTTCTAACAAATCACGAAGTTTCTTAAATGAGTTGCTTTGAAATAAGTAGTAAAATAGAAGTAAAGCTATTATTATCTATTCAGGTTCATTTTTCGATTAGAAAAGACCGTTTGATATGGGAAATCGGGGCTGAGACCAGATTTATCACGAAAAACGGTTTCGTAGTGTTCTTCCCCGAGTTTAATTTTAGGGCTTTCATCGGGAAAACCGAGAGGATAAGGGGTTAGTCATTAAGAGGCAAATACCCTCTCCTACTCCCTTTATTCCTCTTCCCAGGCATCCTTACCTATAAGGGAGACAAAGCGGCACCCGCCTAAATTCTCAACTATTTCCTTCTTCCTACGCTTAGTAATTTTATATAGCTCCTGCGTGAAGCGTGAACCGACAGGAATCACTAACCGCCCACCTATTGCTAGCTGAGCTATAAGGTCAGCCGGCACCCTGGGAGCCCCAGCGGTAACTATTATGGCATCATAAGGTGCTTCCCTCTGCCACCCTAATGTCTCCTCAGCCAGGTGCACCACAATGTTGGTATAACCCAGACTATCCAGCACATTCCTAGCCGACTCAGCCAGAGCTGGCAGGCGCTCTGTTGTAATCACTAACCGGGCTAACTCAGCAAGGATAGCCGCCTGATACCCGCTGCCCGTCCCTACTTCCAGCACCTTTTCATTACCGGTAAGCTCCAACGCTTCAGTCATAAGGGCAATAATAAAAGGTTGCGAGATTGTCTGGTCAAAACCTATAGGCAGCGGTCTATCTTCATAAGCAAAATCCTGCTCCTCTGGTAGCACAAAACGTTCCCGAGGGACACTAGCCATCGCAGCTAATACCCGCTTATCTCTAATCTCAATACTAAGGTGCTCAATTAGGCCATCTCGTACCGCTTTAAAATCCATAAGAGCAACACCGCTAGAATAAGCCTAGGCAAAAACCAAAGCTAGTACCACCAGGATAGCCAGTATTATTCCCGCCAGAATACCAATACTTCGCAGCTCAGTAACTATATAGGGATAGCTAACTGCGGCCTGCGTTGCCTTTGGAGTTGGTACACTGGCTGAAGGAGACGAGACAACAGGCTGAGAGACTGGCTCATAAGCCTGAGAAACAGGTGGCTGCTTGGCAGCTATGGCTGAAGAGCCTGCCCTCTTTTTCCTTTTCTTACTTTGAGACACGTGCTTCCGCTGTGATTTACCTGGCATCTATAACCTCCGTATGAGATTATTCCATTAACCCCACCCCATCCAATACCAAAAAGCCGCTCTATCCCACACATACTACTTAGCCCGAGGATGAGATTTCTCATAGGTGCGCCGGATATGCTCAGTAGTAAGATGAGTATAAACTTGCGTGGTAGAGATATTAGCATGACCTAATAATTCTTGAACTGACCTCAGGTCAGCCCCACCACTCAGCATATGAGTAGCAAAGCTATGTCTTAGAGTATGAGGCGTAACCTGAACACCCAGGTCAGCCGACTTAGCGTATCCTTTTAATATTTGCCAAAAGCCTTGCCTGGTCAACCGGTAACCAAGGCGGTTAACAAACACAGCCCTCTCAGCCTCGTCATGCACCAGTTGAGGACGAGCTTCATTTACATATTCCTCAACTGATAAAGCGGCTTGTTCATAAATTGGGATGAGTCGCTCCTTATGCCCCTTACCAAAACAGCGAACATAACCACCTTCCGTATCCACATCACCCAGGTTCAAGGACACCAACTCGCTCACTCTCATCCCACTGGCATATAATAACTCCAACATTGCCCTATCCCTCTTGGCTTCCGGCGTTGACAATTTGGTTGTTTGCTGCAGCAAAAGGCGAACCTGGCTAATCGAGATAGGATGAGGTAGTGACTTCCCCACCTTAGGTGACCCCACATTTTGAGCTGGGTTATCCTTGATATTACCCTCAGCTACCATAAAGTTAAAGAAAGACTTGGTGGCAGCTACTTTGCGGGCTACTGTAGTGGGAGCATAATTCCTTTCCTTGAGATTAAGCATATAGCTTAGCATCCCTTGTCGACCAAAACTAGCCCACGATGGAGGAAAGCCCCCCTTGTTTGCCTCGTTCTCGACGAAGCCGGCTAATTGACACAGGTCATTGCTATAGGCGGCTACTGTGTTTTCGGAAAAGCCTTTTTCCACAGTCAAATAATTAAGGAAATTGTCAACAGCCTCTTTCACTAAATGCCTCTCTACTGAATATTATTATGTATTTTAACATAACTAAAAAGAAAATTCAGCCCCTTCCCTGTCATTGCGAGTCCTTCGGTTGAAGGACGAAGCAATCTCTCATAATTGTTCATACAAATCCAGCCAGTCTTTGTTCATTGTGTTAATCAAAGCAATTTTCTTTTGCCTTGAACCCGCCTTAATCTGCTTCTCTCTCATAATGGCATTCTCCGAATCCTGAAAGATTTCGTAATATACAAGCTTGGTAATTCTATATTTCATGGTAAACCCGTCAACAAGCTTTTCCCTGTGCTGGTAGACTCTTTTCCTCAGGTCATTTGTAACACCAGTGTAAAGAACTGTATTCATTTTATTGGTCATAATATAAACATAGTATTGCTTTCTCATATTGCATATTATACTGGAGATTGCGGAGCTTGTTGCGATGAGCCGAAGACCTAAGTGTAGCGAAGGGGAGGCGTGGCAATCTCGCCCATCTCTACCCCTCCTAGATTGCTTCGTCGTCCTTCTGGGAAGGACTCCTCGCAATGACTAAAGGGGGTTCATTGCGAGCCTTCTTTTCCACCCGTCATTGCCGGTCCCTTTTTCCACCCGTCATTGCCAGCCCCTTTTTCACCCGTCATTGCGAGCCGAAGGCGTGGCAATCTCAGTGGGGGGCATTCCTGGAGATTGCTTCGGCACTTTGTGCC
>CAZMJZ010000140.1:0-3118 GCA_964566845.1 uncultured Dehalococcoidales bacterium
AGAGTAGGTGAGGTTATTGAGGCTAGCACCACTGATTTTGTTGCTCAGTGCTACGAGCTTTACCAGTTGCCGCCATTGGGCAGTCTGGTGAAGACCAGAAATTTGCCAGTGGAGCTATACGCTATAGTTTATAATGCTACTACCACCAGTATTGAGCCGGGACGGCGCCCCATCGCTAGAGGCAAAGATGAGGCCAGTGAGGAAGAAATATACCGGTCAAGCCCACAACTTTTGAAGCTACTTAAGAGTGAGTTCAGTGCTTTGGTAGTTGGACATAGGCAGAAAGATAAACTGTATCATTACTTGCCACCCAATCCAGCCAGAATCCATAGCTTCGTTTACCTGTGTTCTCCTGAGGAGGTGAAGGAGTTCAGCCATTCTTTTGACTTCCTCAATATATTGATTAATACTAATTTACCGGTTTCAGCGGAGGAGCTTATTTCTGCCTGTCTGCGTCAAATGAGCCAGATACATGAAGACCGCCACGCCTTTTTGGTGGCCGCCGGCAAGGAGCTAGCCCTATTACTTAGTGGTCAGTTTAACCAGCTTAAAGCTATTCTGGTGAGGATTAAACAATGACACAGGAAAATACACAGAGATTGGGCATTGTTGTTTCTGGCTCATCAACTAAAGGGGTGGAGGTCAAGCTGGATAGCTCGGCTTCGGTTGAGGACATGGTGGTGGGGCGGTATGTAACCATTGAGGGTCAGAAGCGTCGTTTCTTCGGTATGATAACTGATGTCAGCCTGGGGATGACTGACCAAAAACTTACCCTTACCCCACCTGATGTTTCCGACCCATTTATGGCTGAGGTAATAGCTGGAACCAGTACCTATGGAATACTCCATGTCTCTCCGTATCTCACCATTGGTGGTGATGTCGCCAGCCTCATTGAGGGACCCCAGCCGGTTAAGACTGTTCCCATCCACTTCTCTACGGTAAATCTGGCTTCAGACCAGGATATAGAGCTGGTCTTCGGCAAAGAAGACAAAGAAAGGTTCTGGATTGGTAATCCCCTGGATATGGAGACCAAGCTCTGTCTTAGCATGGAGAAGTTGGTCGAGCGCTCAAGCGGCGTCTTTGGCAAGAGCGGCACGGGAAAGACTTTCTTCACCAGACAACTTCTCATCGGCACACTACAGAAGGGAAAGGCAGCCAACCTTATATTTGATATGAACAGTGAATACGGCTGGGAAAGCACCAGTGAGCAGGGGCGGAAGGTTAAGGCATTAAAGCAGCTTTTCCCGTCTAAAGTAGCCGTGTTTACCCTTGACGAAGAGAGTTCAAGGCGAAGGGGAGTAAGCACTGATTTCGTGGTCAGGATAGGCTATGATGAGATAGAGCCGGAAGATATGGCTTTGTTACGTCAGACCCTGAATCTTACTGACCTAGCGGTTGAGGCGGTATATCAGTTACGCCGCAGGTTTGGCAGAGGTTGGCTACAGAGTACCCTGGATATGAAAGATACTGAGGAATTGCCAGAAGGCTTAAACATACATGAGAATACCCTTCATAATTTACGGCGTGGGCTGGAAACCGTAAGGCGGCTTCCTTTCATTGAGCCTCATGCCTCGGCTGACGCCGTAAGACACATTCTTGACCATCTTGGCCGCGGTATCAATGTAGTTCTGGAGTTTGGCAGGTATAAAGATATTACCGCTTATATTCTGGTGGCTAATTTACTCACCAGCCGCATCTATGCCCAATATCGAGAGAGAATGGAGCGGGCGATGGGTGAAGATGCAGCTCCTCCTATTCCTCTGGTGATAACCATCGAGGAGGCACACAAATTCCTTAATCCCGAAGTAGCCAGTCAAACTATTTTTGGCACTATTGCTCGTGAGATGCGTAAATACAATGTTACCCTACTGGTAATTGACCAGCGACCCAGCGGTATTGATGAGGAAGTTATGTCACAAATTGGAACCAAGATAACCTTTGCCTTGGACAATGAGCGAGATATTGATAGAGTTCTAGCTGGCGTCTCGGGTAAGAGTGAACTCAAATCGGTGTTAGCCAAGCTGGCTTCCAGACAGCAGGCACTTATTTTTGGTCATGCCGTACCCATGCCGGTGGCGTTCCAGCCTTGGGAATATGGTTCCGTCGAGTCTTATAAGCATTTTATGCTAAGTGAAGAGACCGAAATTAAAAAGCAGGCGGAAGAAGATATTGAGGAACTTTGGTAATGGGGAGGTCGGCTAAATTGCCAAAGAGAAAGATTGGGTTGGCTCTGGGTGGTGGTGCCGCTCGAGGACTGGCTCACATCGGGGTGCTGGAGGTTCTGGGAAGAGAAGGCATTCCTATTGATATGGTAGCTGGCACCAGTATGGGGGCTCTAATTGGTGCCCTTTATGCCCAGGGGAAGGCTGTTAGTGAGATAAAAGACCTGGCAATAGAGCTGGGTTCAAAGAGGTTCTCCCTACTGGCAGACCCAGCTTTACCTAAAACTGGCTTGATTCGAGGACGTAAGGTTAAAAAAGTGCTGAAATCAACCATAGGCAACATAGGTTTTGGAGACTTAGGGCTACCCTTTGCCTGTGTGGCTACTGATATAAATAGCGGTGAGGAAGTAGTGATAAAGCAGGGATTGGTGTGGCAAGGAGTAATGGCTAGCAGTTCTATTCCAGTTATGTTTAGCGTGGCTAAATGGAAAGGTAAGTATCTAGTGGATGGTGGTTTGGTGAACCCGGTGCCGGCGAGTGTTGTTAGACAGATGGGAGCTGATTTCATCATTGCGGTGGATGTGGCGCCAAGTATTAGCGGCAGGCTTCACCAGGCAGACAAAGAACCTAACATCTTCAATATCATAATGCAAATACTTCATATTGCGGCCTATCAGTCTTTGAAGGCAAGTCTTAGTGAGGCTGATGTAGTGATTGAACCTCAGATGGCATCTATTGGATACTTTGACTTCCACCGAGCTCAGGAGTGTATTTTGGATGGTGAACTAGCTGCACAAGAATCCATTATTGAAATAAAAAGACAACTGGAAGCCTGAATTTTTGCTTTTTCTTTCATAATTGCCTTTAGGGGGGTTGACAAAAACGTTATTTATATATTATTATAATTTCAAATGAGAAGCATTAGCAAAAAGGGATTGTAATGAAGAATGGAATCG
>CAZMJZ010000141.1:0-3054 GCA_964566845.1 uncultured Dehalococcoidales bacterium
CACAATGAGTATTAACTTCCGTCTTGTACCATTTACAGTCCCATCCATTGATGAATTGGAACTACCACAAATCTTCAAGAGACTTATTCTGAAGCCAAGAGGACTTATCTTGGTGACTGGTCCCACTGGTAGCGGCAAATCTACTACCATGGCGGCTATGCTTGATTATCTCAATGAGAACGATAGACGAAGTGTGATTACCATTGAAGACCCGATTGAGTTTTTACACTGTGACAAGAAATGCATTATCATGCAGCGAGACCTTGGGGATGATACTCACTCCTTCAATGCCGCCTTGACACATGCTCTCCGCCACGACCCCGATGTAATTATCGTTGGCGAGATGCTTGACTTAGATACAATAGGCACAGCCATCATGGCGGCTGAGACAGGGCATCTCGTGATGGCTACGCTACATACAACCGATACTCCTCAGACTATTGACCGCATAATTGACGTATTTCCGCATGGTCAACAACGGCAAATAAGGCTACAGGTATCACAAGTAATAGAGGCGATATTATCACAGGCACTGCTACCCCATATTGGGGGAGGGCGAATAGCCGCCTTTGAGATTATGCTTGCCAATAGTGCGGTCAGAAATCTTATTCGTGAAGAGAAGATTTTCGAACTACCTAGCATCATGCAGCTCAGTAGCAAGGATGGGATGCAAACTCTTAACCAGGCATTGGCTGACCTAGTGATAAAACGCATAGTTACTATCGAAGAGGCCGTGACGAAAAGTAGCAATCCGGAACGACTGAAGAAGTTAGTGCAATCAGTGAGTGGGGCATCGAGACTTTAAAGTGTAAGCTAAGAACAGGCGTTTTATGCTTGCTTTTGGTTAGAGAATATTTATTGGGGAGGAGCAAATGGAGAATAAGAAGGTACTTGTCGTCGATGACGAGGAAAACATCAGGCGCTTGGTACGCAGCATACTGGGCAGCAATTACATTGTTCTCGAGGCAAAGGATGGGGAGGAGGCAGTTAGTATGACTCGCAGCTATAAACCGTGTCTTGTCCTGATGGATATTCTGATGCCAAAGATGGACGGTTATACCGCTTGCTCTACCATTAAGGACGACCTAGAAACCAGAGCGACTCCTGTGGTAATGCTCACTGCCGTGGGCTATGAACTCAACAAGGAGTTTGCCAAACAAGTAGGTGCCGATGGATACATAACCAAGCCATTCAGTCCCAAGGAGTTGCTGAATATAATTAATCGATGGGTGACATAACCCAAATGATGCCTGATGCTTTTTCATCAGGATAAGCGTTTTGCCTGGTAAGGGCTACCTAGTTCTTACCTGAGGCAACGTGAAGTAGAAAGTGCTTCCCCTACCTAGTTCACTTTCAAACCAGAGTCGACCTCCATGATGCTGAATTACTAATTTGCAAATAGCCAGACCAAGTCCTGTCCGCTGAGGGACACCTTTGTAGCCGTCCCTATAGATTTCCTCTAATGGTTCAAATATTCTATCTTTGATATCGGGGGCAATGCCTATGCCCGCATCGGAAACATAAACACAGACTTCGTCCTCTCCATTAGCAATACCGACCTTGATGGCTCCCTCTGTACTAAATCTGATGGCATTATCTATAAGTCGGCTAATAACATCGGTTAAACGGTCAAAGTCCCCATAAATAAGTGGGGGGATATCACCACTATCAACTGTCAGGGTTAGTCCCTTTTGGAGAGCTGAGGCTTGCTTGGCTTTTACGACTTCAATCGTGAGTTTCAATATGTCTGTCTCGGTCACGTGCCATACCATATTGTCTATTTCTAACTGCGACAGATAGAGGACATCATCCACCAATCGTGTCAGGTGTTGAGACTCACTATATATAATCTTGGCGAACTCTTCCCGTTGTAGGTCACCTTCGTCCCTACTAGATAGTAACTCACTGAAGCCTAGAATTGAGGTCAAGGGAGTTCGTAGATTGTGAGAAACATTAACCAGAAGGCGAGTCTTAGTTTCGTTTGCCATCCGGAGTTCTTCATATAGCTTTTCTAGGTCTCTTTTTCGTTTCAGTTCTCTCTCGTGGAACTTTAGTTTACCAGAAAGATTGCCACCAAGAAAGGCTACGAAAGAGAGGGTCACTGCTTGAAATATCAGCCAGATGAACATGTTAGTGAATTCAGAATAAGTGGTTGGGATAAACAGGGACGAGCTGGCAATTAGCCCTACCGATTCTAGTACATTCATAGCACCAATCACTGCCACTGCCCAGGCAATTACAAGCGCACCGAAAGGTAGATTTAGAAACAGGCTTACCCCCAGTATCTGGATTAGGTAAAGAGTGAAGAACATACTCTGGAGTCCGCCGGTGAAGTAGACAAGAAAGGAAATAGCAATCACATCAGTAATGTTTGATACAATAGCTACTAAAAGGGAAAATTGCCACCTCCTGGTCAGGTAGTAATAGATGGTGTTAACTACCGTGATTACACCGAACACAATATGAATAGGCGTAAGGTAGAAGGTCATTCCCCAGATAAGATAGGTAACTATGACGAATGTCCAAACAACCAATATTAATAAATAGCGTGTTCTGATAGCCTGCAGAAACCTATCCCGATTCTCTCTATTTTGCAACTCTAGAACGAACTTAGGTAAGGTCATTCCTCCCCCTTAATTTGTCTCGAAGTTACCCTAGCTCTTCATCTCCGCCTACACCGATGTTATCCTTGCAGCCTTATAATTATCAAATCTCCCCAACTTACCTAACCCACTCAATACAATTGGCAAATTCTTGTCACCTTCATGATTCTACCCCATCAAATACTGAGGTACCTCCTCCCTGCTTCGCGTGTGGACTTGCTGGTGGCAATGATAGTATATTATTTCCTCGATGTTGCCTGCTCCATACAGTACAGAAGAAATAAAAAAGAGGCTGAGGAATCAAATCCTCAGCTTATCTCCTAGCTATCTCCTCACCTATCAACATGACAAAAGCCTATCTCTTATTAAAGCTCTGTCACTGAATACTACAGAGCCTGCCGCTAGGATACCCCACTAATTGCACTCAAAACTCCATTACATATCAAAACTC
>CAZMJZ010000142.1:0-2932 GCA_964566845.1 uncultured Dehalococcoidales bacterium
AAAGCTACTACCGGCGAAGACCACAAAAGATTAAGGACGCCGAAGCGGCTAACCTACCCATTTATGTCCTTAAAAGCAATACCCCACCTCAAATCAGGCAGCTTTTAAATACTATCTACCCCACTGAGGGCACAGACAAAGCAGACCCCTTTAAGCTCGCCCTCAGTGAGGCAGAAGAAGCCGTTAGTAAGGTAAGGAGCGGTCAGGACACAGTAGAACTCAGTCCACAGAGCAGGTATATTCGGCGCCTACAGCACCTTATAGCCGAAAAACACGACCTATCCTCACAAAGTACGGGCAAAGACCCCGATAGACGGGTGAGGATTTATAAAAAGTGAAGAAAAAATCCAGCAAAGGCTCTTGACAAAATACACGGAAGCGTGTATAATTATAACAATGATGATAATGATAACAAGTTAGCCCTTGACTTTGAACTATTAAAGAAAGATTAGACACAAATAAATGGGATACAATACACAGCAATTGGAAGTCAGTACAGATGCTCGCCTGTCCGCTATATGTAAGAGATTAGGAAAACCTGCTTTTGAAGAAAAGGGTGTGCTTATATATTGCCTTGATGCTTTAGAAGCTATGAAAATGCTACCTGATGAGGTTATAGACTTGACTGTAACGAGTCCACCATACAACATAGGGAAGGAATACGAGGATGTATTGCCACTTAATTCCTATATAGAATGGACAAAGGGGTGGATACAACAGGTATACAGGTTAACAACAAAGTTTGGTGCTTTTTGGTTGAATCTTGGGTATATAAGCATACCTAGGCGTGCTAGGGCAATTCCACTGCCATATCTTATCTGGCAGAATGTGCCCTTCTATCTGATTCAGGAAATTGTGTGGAATTATGGAGCAGGGGTAACAACCAAACTCTCTTTTGCACCAAGAAATGAAAAATTTCTTTGGTACGTAAAATGTCCCGATAAATACACTTTTAATTTGGATGATGTCAGAGACCCGAACGTTAAATATCCAAATCAGAAGAAGAAAGGTAAGATTAGGGTGAACCCTATTGGCAAGAACCCTACTGATGTATGGCAAATTCCGAAGGTAACTACAGGTGAAGGTGTTAATGGTAGACGTGCTTCGCCAGAACGCACTAATCATCCTGCACAATTTCCTGTAGCTGTAATAGACCGCATTCTAAAAGCGTGCAGCAATCGTGGGGAACTCGTTTTTGACCCATTTATTGGTTCGGGTACAACTGCTGAAGTCGCAATTGCCAGTGAACGTTTGGTTATTGGGTTTGAAATCAATCAAGAGTATGTGAACATAGCCTCTGAGCGAATATCAAAATATGTTAAGAAAAAGCAAATTCAAGATGCTCAAGGTAAGCTTCTCTAATCTAATAGAGAACCAATAGCTTATAGCGGTCTGCTAATTTGTCTAGATGTGCTTGTTGTCCAGTAGGTGCTCGTTGTGCTATCCAGTCAGTATGGTCTAACCAACCAAACCTTATTGTCGTAATTTTGGGAGTTTTCTTAGTCACTCCGAACTTCTCGAAATTGATTGCCCAATAGTAACCCGCTTTGCTTTTCTTGAAACTCTCTGACGGTTGGGCATAGCTTCGGTTACCGAAAATTTGCCCTGCACTCGATGACGCTTTAATCTCCGTGCAATATAATTCATCAGGTAAATATACTAGGTCTTTCTCCTTACCTGTCTCACCCCTTCGCCAAACATCTGGGTATTTACCTTCCAACTCCAAAGGAATGAGTTCGTGTAAAAGAAATGCCATTATCTGAGGCGTGGGAAATATCTGTTTGCCAATCTGGAAACCCTTTGTACCCAACGAGGAGCCAAATATACTATCCCACGCCTTCAAAGTAGTTGATACTATCTCATCAGCACTTAAAGGATGCGATTCTATGAGTTCCCTTGTCTTATCTTCCCATTGAAATGGGTCTAAACCCTCATATGGTGAATCTACTTTGTTGCCGTTTGACATTGACTAAAAGCTAATTCCTTACTTGTTTCAGTTCAGTTTATCATTTTAGTAATCAAGCGGCAAGAAGCATCATTGACACCCACTACTGCGGTGACAAAGACGTTAAAGGGGGCGTACCACATGCAACTCAAACATAATGTGTCACCTCTAACAAATAATCATATCTTTCGCAATTTCATTCAGGAGACTGTATAATAAAGCCAGCAACCTATGAGTCAATATCGGGATTAAAGGGGTGAGGGGTTGTATGCCTTTATTCATTACCTTTGAGGGAGGGGAGGGGTGCGGTAAGAGTGTTCAAGCTAAAGCCTTATATAAGAGGCTATCGCAGTTAGCTATCCCAGCTATATTAACCCAGGAACCGGGTGGTAGCTCACTTGGTAGAAAGCTCGGTCGCTGGCTGAAGTGGGCTGAAGGCACAGATATATCACCACTGTCCGAGCTACTGCTGTTCAATGCCTCTCGTGCCCAATTGGTAACTCAGGTAATCCAGCCCAACCTGCAAAGTGGGAAAATTGTTATCTGTGACCGCTATGCCGATTCTACTACTGCCTATCAAAGCTACGGGAGGGGATTAGATTTGGAAATGGTTAAGTCGGTTAATAATACTGCCACTCAAGGATTAAACCCTCACCTGACAATTCTGCTAGATATGCCAGTAGAGGAAGGGCTGGCTCGTAAAAAAGCTAAAAAGCAAGACCGCTTTGAGCAGGAGGATTTAGCCTTTCACCAGAGGGTGCGGGAAGGCTACCTCAAACTGGAGGCTAATGAGCCACAACGCTGGCTGGTAATAGATGCCACCCAGCCTAAAGAGAAGATAGCAGAAACCATCTGGCAAAATGTAAGGCAACTAATACGTCAAAAGAATGAGACAGAATATGTCTGAACAAAAGGTTGTAGTAGCTATGAGTGGTGGGGTGGACTCATCACTGGCGGCGGCATTATTAAAGGAAGCCGGTTATGAGG
>CAZMJZ010000143.1:0-2914 GCA_964566845.1 uncultured Dehalococcoidales bacterium
TCTTAATCTGCTTGAGGAGCTTTTAACCTCTATGGTGGAGACGATTAAACCTGAATTGCGAGTAATAAAACCTTTCCCACATCTTACCTATGCTGAGGCAATGGAGCATTATGGCACGGATAAGCCTGATTTGCGCTTTGGTCTGGAAATACAAGACCTGTCAGACATTGCTGCCCAATCTGACTTTTCTATTTTTCGCTCGGCTATTGCTGAAGGAGGTAAAGTAAAGGGTATATGTGCCCCTGGCTGTGCTAGCTATACACGCCATCAGCTTGATGAATTAAATAAGCTGGCGCGGAATTTTGGTGCCGAAGGCTTAGTAACTATGTCACTAGGCGCTTCGGGTGGTAGTATAAACGATTTAACCCTTGAAATGGTTAGGTCAGTGGCGACTAAATTTTTGACTTTGGACCTGATTAAACAAATAGCAGAGCGTTTAGGGGCAAATACGGGAGACCTTCTGCTAATCATTGCTGGTAAAAGAAGCAAGCTAGTTGATATGGCGCTGGGTGAGCTGCGTCTGGAGATGGGTCATCGGCTTAAACTGGCTGCCCCAAATATGCTTGCCCTTCTCTTCGTTGTGGATTTCCCATTGTTTGGGTGGAATAAGGAGAGAGGACAATGGGAGGCGATGCATCATCCATTTACTGCGCCCAAGGATGGTGATGTTCCCTTGTTGGATGTTGCTCCGGAAAAGGTAGGGGGTAAGCATTATGATATAGTATGTAACGGATGTGAAATTGCTGGCGGCAGCATCAGGATTCATACCAGTCACCTCCAGAGGAAGATATTTAAGCTACTCGGCTATAATGATGACGAAATTGAGGAGCGTTTTGGACATCTGCTCGAGGCATTCGACTATGGTGCTCCTCCTCATGGTGGTATCGCCTCTGGCATTGACCGCATTGTGATGCTCCTGGCAGGGGAGGAGAGCATCAGGGAGGTTATACCTTTCCCTAAGAGTCAAACTGCTTGCGATTTAACCTTTAATGCTCCTTCGCCAGTTACCGAAGAACAACTAGCTGAATTACACATACGTCTGCGGGAGGAATCTTGAAAGTAACCAATAAGAAAACAGAAAATAGTCAGGTGTTCCTGACTATTGAGATGGAGCCGGCTGAGGTAGAGGAGTCCTTAGAGGCATCCTACCATCGCTTGGTTAAGAAGACTAGCATCCCGGGTTTCCGTAAGGGGAATGCACCACGGGCTGTACTGGAACGTTATATAGGTAAAGAAAGCCTCTTTGAGGAGGCGATGAATAATCTATTGCCTCAAGCTTATGACAAAGCGATTAAGGAACAAAAGATTGAACCTATTGCTCAGCCCCATATTGAAATAGATAAAACTGACCCTGTAATATTTAAGGTGACGGTACCACTGCCACCCACAATTAAGCTTGGCGATTACCATCACCTTAAAGTTGTACCAGAGCCTGTGACATTAGCTGAGAGTGAAGTTAACACTGCCATAGAACAACTGCGCCACCAGCGTGCTGTCTGGGAGCCCGTAGAGCGTCCGGTAAACTTTGATGATTTGATATTTTTAAATGTAGAAAGTAATGTTGAAGGTAAGCCTTTTATGAACCAGGAGGGGATTCAGTATCGTGTGGTTCCAAACTACCCTTTCCCGGCGCCTGGATTTGCTGAACAGCTATCAGGCATGACAAGAGATGAGGAGAAAGAGTTCACACTCGGATTTCCTTTAGATTTTCCCAGAAGTGAGCTGGGTGGAAAAGAGGCTTATTTTAAAGTCAGAGTTACAGAAATAAAACAAGAGATGCTTCCCGAGCTAAACGATGAATTTGCCACAGAGATAAACCCTGATTTCAAAACCATGGACTCGCTTAGGGAAAAGGTTACATCTAGCTTAAGGCTCAAAGCCGAGGAAAGAGCCAGGATAGATTTTGAGGAACGGATAATTGAAGCCGTAGTTGACAAAGCCAAAGTGGAGTTTCCGCCAATACTAACTGAGATGGAAATTGACCGACTTCTCAGAGAACGATTGAGGTATTTACAAAGAGATGGCAAAAGTTTTGAGGAATATCTTAGTAGTAGAAATAAGACAGAGAAAGAGCTACGGGAAGAGTTGAGTCCTCTGGCGACAAAGAGGGTTACCCATTCTCTGGTACTGGGTAAGATTGCCGAGGAGGAAAAGATTGAAGTTAGTGACACTGAGATAGAAGCTGAGATTGAAGGTATGGTGACAAATGCCACGGAGAACAATGATGAACTAAGTAATTTACTAAATACTCCACAATCTCGCGAGTCCATAAAGCGCATATTAGTATCTCGAAAGACTGTACAGCGGCTGGTGGAAATAGCTAGGGGTTCAAATATGAATATCAAAACAAAGGAGGAGAAAATATGAATACTCAACCGATGAATGTTATACCTATGGTGATTGAGAGTGGTGCCAGAGGCGAGCGAGCTTTTGATATATACTCGCTGCTGCTTAGAGAGCGCATTATCATGTTAGGCATGCCCATTAATGACCAGGTGGCTAATGTTATTATTGCTCAGCTTCTCTATCTGGAGAGAGAGGACCCAGATAAGGATGTAAGCCTCTACATCCACTGCCCAGGTGGCATTATCAGCGCCGGTCTTGCCATTTACGATACCATGCAGCTTATCCGCCCTGATGTATCTACTATCTGCGTTGGGCTGGCAGCCAGCATGGGGACATTGCTTCTTTGTTCTGGAACCAAGGGCAAGCGTTATGCCTTACCCAACTCTACTATCCATCTCCATCAGGCATTTGGTGGCGCTCAGGGGCAAGCAGCCGATGTTGAAATCGCCGCCCGTGAGATTATGCGGATGCAAGAACTGATTAGAAATATTATCGCCAAGCACACCGGTCAGCCACTGGAAAAAATAATCCATGATACTGACCGGGACTTCTACCTTAACCCTGAGCA
>CAZMJZ010000144.1:0-2903 GCA_964566845.1 uncultured Dehalococcoidales bacterium
TGATAGCTCCGATACTAACTTTTACTCTTGCCTATCCTGAACACCTTGGTCCCACATACAGAGCATATACCCTGGGTTGCTGGCCTACCATTCTTCATGGTTATGCTCTTGGTATTCTTCATTTCCCTTTTGGCCCGGCACTTCATGCAATATGCTTGCATTTATTAACCTCCTTTTTGTGTGGAGAATAGAATATTCTCACCTCGAATGTCAATAGCCTAATAGTTAGAAAAATTCAATGTAGGGGATAACAGAAGCTGGCATTATTACCTCTGCTTTTTCTTCTTGGTTTTTTCCTTAAACAACCAATTCCGTAATATTAGCGGGGGTATGACTGTCGTTAACAGGCTCATCAAGACTAGAGCTACATACGTATTTTGCATAATAATATTCTGATTGAGTCCTATTAGAGCTACAATCATGGCGACTTCTCCTCTGGGTATCATGCCAACACCAACGATGAGAGAATCCCTAGTACTTAAACCTTGGAATTTAGCGGGAACTCCGCAACCTATAAACTTGGTTAGTAGTGCAACGATTGTCAAAACCAGTATAAACCAAACCAAATCTAATGTAATTACACGAATGTCCAGTAGTATACCCAGCGAGATAAAAAAGATAGATGCGAAGATGATTTGAAGATGTTCTGCTCCCTCTCTAAAAACTTTATTATGTTTTAACCTGACTCGTGTAAGAGCAACGCCCGCTAAAAATGAACCGATTATAGCTGATAGCCCAACCAACTCTGCTACCAAGCTATAAAGAAAGGCAACCATAATAGCCAGAATAAAGATAGATTCAGGATATCTGTCACAAAATCTGGTGCTATCTAATCTAATTATGATTTTACTAACAATAATACTCCCCAGAAAGATACCTATAACTAGAAAACCTATTGCTTTTGAAATCGTGATAAGGATGGACGGTATTGACAGCACTCCTGACACGATTCCTCCCGACATGGAAAGCACAAGAAGACTGAGAATATCATCCATTATCGCCGCACCAATTATTGCTTTTGCCGCTTTAGTCTGTAATTTACCCATTTCTTTCAACACGTTTGCAGTGATTGCGATGCTTGTTGCTGTTAGGGCAGTTCCAACAAAGATGGAGGCTCCAAAATCAAAGCTAAAAATCTTTGCCAAATAAAAACCTGCAATCCAGGGAATAACGATTCCAACGAAGGCAATTATGAAGTATTTGATGTTGACTATTTCTTTAATGTTGAAATGTAGACCTATAGTAAATAGCAGAACAACAGCCCCCAGATGTCCCAAACTTGAAACGAATTCAGTGTAAGTGACTAACCCGAGTAAACTAGGTCCTACGATTATGCCTGCTAAAATTATTCCTACAACGGCAGATTGATTTATCCTATATGCAATCAGATAGCCTGCCAAAGCTACAAACAATAACAGACTCATCTGAAATTCTATAGAAGCTAATATACCTTGTTCAGCCGCAAGCATAATTTCCTTATTACTCTTAGTAACTTAATAATAAAGATATTGGATTTATTGCTCTGGGTCAAGTTTCTTGATGGGATAACAGAGCCAATTAGGTTAAGCCCCCGTATGAGTAATAGCCAGTGCATACCCGCCTTGGTCAACAAGCTGCACTGGCCGGTTTTGAGAAGCAACAACTGCCACAGTTGTCAATGACACGACACTATCGCCCAGATTGAATGATTAACAATAGCTTGTTTTGTTACCCCGTTGAACAAAATGTCTTATTGTTACCTATCGGATATATTCTACAAAACTATTGACAGCTTGAGGGGGTAATATACTATAAACTGAGATTTCGGAAAAATTAAACTACTGTATAATAGAAATATCTAAATTGCCATTAAAGGAGGGGGTAATGACACTTCATATGTCGGGATTCAAAATGGCTCTAAGAGCAAGCATGGCAGTGATGTTTCTTATGACCATGCTGCTGGCAACTGCTATGCCGGCAGGCGCTGCTTCCAGCCCTATTAGTAGCGCTATCGTCCCAATGGGAACGACGGACAACGTCCTTGATTCCACGGTTACGAATAATCATGAAAATCTCATCCAGTTCACCTCCTCCGGGCATGTGCTTGGCTTCAGCCGTGACGGCGTCATCATCGCCTCAAGAGACCATATGCTAAAGACCGAATTCATCGCTTCTAGAGCAATAGCTCCGGAAGCGGACACTCAGGTCTCAACAGAAGACAGTTCTGGTACGGCGTCTCCGCTCAGCCGTGTAACTTATCACAATATTTGGGATGACGTGACAGTTATCTTCGAGGCAAGCTCTGGTACTATCGTCAAGAGTACCTACTATGTCAATGCCACGGAAATGGGAGTCCCTGTTGAGCGCATCCGACTGGGTTACAACCGCCCACTATTCATTGACGAAAAAGGTAATCTGGTTATTGCTTATGAAACAGGGACAATGGTGGAAAGCGCTCCGGTAGCTTGGCAGGAGGTCGATGGCCAAAGAAAGCCGGTGACTGTGGCTTTCGCCCTATACGGGGAGTTCGAGGTCGGATTTTCCCTGGCTGATTATGTGCCTGGCGTCCCGGTGGTGATAGACCCGGACCTCACCTGGAATACTTTCCTGGGGGGCAGTGGTGATGACTACGGTAGTGCCATCGCGGTAGATAGTAGTGGCAATGTCTATATAGCTGGTTCCAGCGATACCACCTGGGGCGACCCGAGGCGGCTGTATGCAGCAGAGGACGATGCCTTCGCTGCTAAGCTCGATAGCGATGGCAACCTCCTCTGGAACACCTTCCTGGGGGGCGGTGGTGATGACTACGGTGATGCCATCGCGGTAGACGGCACCGGCAATGTCTACGTTGGTGGTAGCAGCAACGCCACCTGGGGTTCCCCCAAGCGGGCGTATACAGCAAGTAGTATGGATGCCTTCGCCGC
>CAZMJZ010000145.1:0-1162 GCA_964566845.1 uncultured Dehalococcoidales bacterium
GGTAGCCTGCGAGATGCCGAAAACCTGCTGGAGCAGTTGACCGCCTACTATGGCTCTGAGATTGAACTCCGCCAGGTTCAGGCTATGCTGGGCATTACCGGAGACTGGCGAGCCAAAGAACTGGTAAAGCACATCATAAATAATGACATTTCCGCCGGGATAACAACCATCAATAGTGTCAACAGCGACGGTCTGGATTTAAAGCAATTCAATCGTGAGCTGGTGGAATACCTTAGAGGGCTTTTGCTAATAAAGACCAGCTCTGACGAAGCTGTAGACCTTACTACTGAAGATATAAACGAACTGAAGGACCTAGCCGATAAAGCTTCTCTACCTCAGATATTGAAGGCAGTCAAGCTCTTTGGTCAGCTTGAGCTTGGTTTTGACTCGCCTTTGGCGAACTCTACCTTACCCCTGGAGTTAGCTCTGGTTGACTGTGTCCTGTCCGCTGAGGAGGAAAATGAAGGCGTTACCACACAGACTGAATATAAACTCTATCAGTCGGAAAAAGTGGCTCCCCCACCCACTACAGCCAAACCTGAGCCAGCTAATGTGCCCACACCAGAACCAGAGGTCATTACCACTCCTCCACAACCGGGTAGCGAAATTGAGCAACTGAGACTAAACTGGAGACAGGTCATCGAGCAAGCTCCTCAAGATACTAAAAGAACAGCGGCTATTGCTATTCTTAGAAGTGCCGGAGTGAAACCGGTGGCATTTGAAGACGATACTATAGTCTTAGCCTTCAAGTACCCTCTTCACAAGGAGAACATGGAGAAACCGGAAAACCAACAGGTTGCCGAAGAAATTGTAGGTAAATTTCTGGGACATCCCTGCCATGTACGCTGTATTTACCAACCAGAAAATAATCACCTGGTTAAGGCAGTTCTAAAAATGGGCGCCCAAGTTACTAAAGTGGAGGAGAAATGAATTTATCCATGATGAATCAAGCTCGGGAACTTAAATCCAATCTAGACAAGGCTCAAAAAGAGTTAAGCAACACTATTATAGAAGCCAGCTCAGGTAAAGGAGCGGTTAAGGTTACCATTAACGGTCAGCAAGAAATAAAGTCAATAAAAATATCACCAGAAGTGATAAACCCCGATAAGGCAGAAAAGCTAGAAGAACTGGTGTTTAAAGCAGTGCACGAAGCCATCACCAA
>CAZMJZ010000145.1:1262-2898 GCA_964566845.1 uncultured Dehalococcoidales bacterium
GAGCAGACTAAGCTGCTAGCTGAAGCTATATTGTCGGTAAAACAGAAGACCAAACTATGCTCCATTTGCTTTAATGTTACTGAGTCTGACCTCTGCCTCATCTGCCATAGTGACCAGCGCAACCGTACCAAGATTTGCATTGTGGAACAGCCACAGGACATTTTAGCTCTAGAGCATACCGGCATTTATAACGGTCTCTATCATGTTCTTCATGGCGCCATCTCACCCACTGAAGGAGTAGGAGTTAACGATATAAGAATCAAAGAGCTTATGAGCCGTCTTCAGGATAGCTCAGTAGATGAGGTCATATTGGCTACTAACCCTAACCTTGAGGGAGAACAAACCGCTATGTATCTAAATAAGCTCATTTCACCCCTGGGCATCAGGGTTACCCGCCTCGCTCGGGGACTCCCCTTCGGCACCGAACTGGAATACGCCGACGATGTTACTCTCACCCGAGCTATTGAGGGAAGACAGGAATTTTAATAGTTCTCAAGCTAATTTGCTCAGGCGAGGTAGTCATATGCAGAGAATTACAAAGAGATCAAGAAAGGCAGGGCTTCCCCCGGGGACCCTTGTCCATATAGGGGAGAAGAAGGTAGAGAAGGCGAAGATTAGCCTTATTGACTATGATGAGACGCAGTTCCAGGAGAGGCAAGTAAAGACGATTGAGGAATGTTTCCCGTTTAAAGATACGTCGACTGTCACCTGGATAAACATTGACGGCATTCATGAGGTAGATATTATAGCGAAACTAGGAACCCACTTTGGTCTGCATCCTCTGCTATTAGAGGACATTTTGAATACGGAACAACGTCCGAAAATGGAAGACTACGGGGATTACATCTTTGTTGTTTTGAAAATGCTCTATCGTGGCGAAGGCAGGAATGAAATAGAGGCGGAGCAGTTTAGTCTGATCCTTGGTTCCAATTTCGTCATTTCTTTCCAGGAGAGTGAAGGAGACATTTTTGACCCTGTCAGAGACAGAATTAGAAAGAACAAAGGGCGGATTAGAAAGGCGGGTGCCGATTATCTTACCTATGCCTTATTAGATGCCATCGTTGATAACTACTTCATAATTCTGGAAAATATTGGAGAAAACATAGAAGACACAGAGCAACGGCTGGCAGCAAATCCCACGCCGGAAACTTTGCAGCTTATCTACGCATTGAAGAAAGAGATGATATTCTTGAGGAAGTCCATTTGGCCTCTGAGGGAAGTAGTCAGTGGCTTGGAACGGTGCGAGTCATCGCTCATTGACGAATCTACGGGAGCATATCTCCGAGATGTTTATGACCATACAATTCAGGTTATTGATACTGTTGAGAGCTTCAGAGATATGGTTTCTGGCATGCTTGATATCTATCTTTCAAGTATAAGTAACAAAATGAATGAAGTGATGAAGGTGCTAACTATCTTTGCCTCAATATTTATCCCGCTTACCTTTATCGCCGGTGTTTATGGCATGAATTTTGCGTTCATGCCAGAACTTACATGGCGCTGGGGTTATCCTGCCATCTTAGTTGTGATGACCCTCGCCGGTATCTCAATGCTAGTCTACTTTAGAAGGAAAAGGTGGCTCTAAAAATTTCGCTTAAATTGAGACCGAACTGGAATACGCCGACGATATTACCCT
>CAZMJZ010000146.1:0-2861 GCA_964566845.1 uncultured Dehalococcoidales bacterium
GCTGACCACTGACCATCTCAAAGAGGTCTACAATTTTCTCTCTTTCCCGGAACATATACAGGAAAGGAGTGAAATAAGCACCACAGTCATTTAAAAAAGAACCAACGGCAACTAGATGGCTGGCGATGCGTTGCAACTCAGCCATGATCACCCGGATATACTCTGCCCGCTCCGGGACAGGAATCCCAGCCAGCTTTTCCACGGCTAAGACATAAGCCAAATTATTGCTCATTGAAGCCAGATAATCTAGCCTATCGGTTAGCGGAATAACCCCGGTGTAGGTCCGCTCCTCAGCCAGCTTCTCAATCCCGCGGTGCAGATAGCCAAAAACTGGCTCTATATCGACAATAACTTCCCCATCAAGGGTTGCCCTCATCCGGAACACCCCGTGAGTGCTTGGATGCACCGGACCTATATTGAGAATGAAGGGTTCGGTTTTAAGTGCCATATTCTTTTACCAGCCATTATAAAAACATGCTTAGAAGTTAAAATACTCCGATGCCAATAAAAATAATACTATGCTGATAACCTTCCAGCGCTTCGCATTCCTTTTAAGATTGTTAAATTTTCCCTAACCCCTGATGTAATACCTTATAAATAATATATCGGTATTACCCCCTCAATCTGTAATCTCCGTTGAAAAACGTAATTCTTCAACGGTTTTATAAATAATCCTTACGTAGTGGGTGCCCTTGAAACCCATCCCAGAGTACGATACGCTTCATATTGGGATGTCCATCAAAAGTAATTCCCATAAGGTCATAAATTTCCCGCTCCTGAAAATCGGCTCCTCGCCACAAGCTAACCACTGAAGGAAGGGTGAGATTATCCCGCCCATAACACCTGGTCTTAACCACCAGGCTATGGTTATGGTTTAGTGAGATTAGCTGATAAACAATCTCAAAGTAATCATAATAATCAATAGCAGTGATAGAGGTAAGGTAATTAAAGTCGAGCTCTGGACGGCTGTTAAGCAACTGCGCTACCTCAAAAAGGGATTCACTTTTAACTAAAACCGTGCTGTTACTCGTCTCAATAATTGCATCAGGCAGATGCTCTATTATCTGCTTGGCAATCTCCTGACCTGATAAAGAAACCGTCATTACCTTTCCTTTGCGCTATTATAATCTCTTCAACCCTTAGTTCCCTCTCCAAGTTGGATTCAATTTAAATTATATTATATGCGCCTTAGCTATTTTATTATGCAACATCCTTATTCCGTGAAGTAATGCCTCAGGGCGAGGGGGACATCCGGGCACATAAACATCAACCGGAATTATACGGTTATATCCTGGGACCACATTATAAGACGAACGGAAAATACCACCGCTGATACCACAAGCCCCCATAGCTATCACCCATTTCGGCTCTGCCATCTGGTCGTAGATTCGCCTCACCTGAGGCGCCATCTTCCAGGTTAGCGTCCCGGCAGTAATCATCAGGTCGCCCTGGCGTGGTGAGGCACGGAGGATTTCCATGCCAAACCGAGAGAGATCAAAACGGGAGGCAGATGTAGCAATGAACTCAAAGGCACAGCAGGCAGGAAAACATATCACTGGCCACAGAGAAGAGCGCCGTGCCCAGTTCAGTATGGAATCCACCGATGTAATTAGTATATTGCGGTGTAGTGTCTCATCCAGCCACTTATCCGGGTCAGGAATAGGCTCCTGGCAGTGTGCCTTCAGTGCCTCTATAGCCTCACTCTCAGCCCTATCAAGCTCTATATCAGGATATATGTATGTCCTCTCTTTATCTTTTACTTCCATTCCAAAACCTTCTTCCTCCAGGCATAGATATAGCCGATAACAATAATGGAAACAAAAATAAGCATCCCGATAAAACCAAAACGCCCCAGTTGCCTTAGACCAACTGCCCACGGATAGAGAAAAACAATCATGACATCAAGGGCTAAGAATATAAGAGCATAGAAATAATAGCGGAAATTAAATTGAACCCACGACTTACCTATGGTTTCCATACCACATTCATAGGTAGAGTTCTTGATAGGATTGGGCTTATAGGGAACAATACCAAAAAATCTGAGAAGTAAAGGAAGGAGAGGAAGAGTAACAGTAAAAACAATGGCGACTACTAGGAATAAACCGATATAGCCATAGTTTGCCATCAAGTATTACCCCCTTCTCACAATAACGGTTGTTAGTATATCATACTTAATTTGTCTAAGGCAAGAGGCTTAAATATTTGTCCCAGACTGAGATTTACCTGCGTCCCGGCGTAATTATCGAAAAACTCGATACAATCGACAATCAAAAATCAAATGAGCAATAATCAATTCGCATAAAGGCGGGTGAAAGCTAGTTCCAATCTATTCCAACAAATCACTAGGTTTGTTAAATGAGTTGCCTGAAGCTTGTTTCTTTTTTCTATCGATATTGTCCACATAGAAAGAACAGATTATTACTACTATTACTGACACTCAGGCTCATATTGTATTAGAATAGACTTAATCTTTAAGTCCCAGCAGAGTTGTTATACCATTTTCCTGGCTCTTGGTCACGGTGGTAAGACATGCTTTCTTTTAACTTCATGTCAGTTATGGGGTTCTTCCCACCTTATCATTTGCCACACAATTAGTTATATAACCTAGCTTATCCCTGCAACTACCTTAGTTAATGTATTACTCTCTTAACAGCGGACGAGTAAATTAAATTGACGAATGTACTTGGATAAAGTAAAATTATTTTATAGGATACGCCGAAGTGGCGGAAAGGCAGACGCGCTACGTTCAGGGCGTAGTGTCCGTAAGGACGTGGGAGTTCAAATCTCCCCTTCGGCATATTGTTATTTTGGCGCTTGTAGCTCAGTAGGATAGAGCGCAGCCCTGCGGAGGCTGAGGTCGT
>CAZMJZ010000147.1:0-2858 GCA_964566845.1 uncultured Dehalococcoidales bacterium
TATCCAGCACATAATAGCGATAATTATGGTAGTTAATTTCACCCCTTAGCTGTTCAATTCTTCGTTTTACTCCGTCTAAGTCCTTCATTTAACCCTGATAATAGGCTATTTTTATATTTATTATAGTATATATCTGGTGAAAATATAAATGGTATGGTGAGATGGGACTGCCCTCGTTCAGATAGATAGGTGATACCCTAAAGTGTGGTGTATGTTCGGCTTCAAGTTTAGTCAAGCCCTAACGATTCTTTTGTGTCATTGCGACTAAAGCGAAGCAAGTACGGAAAGAGCAGAACAGACGAAAGATTGCTTTGGCACTTTAGTTGCTTCATTACATTCGCCAAGATAGGGGGAAAATATATCATTAATCCTATGGATGAGTACCGAGGCTTGCGTCTCGGCTATGGCATGCGGTAAAATAGGGTCGTTAGCAATTACATCCTTACGGATTTACTAGAAGAGGATTAGAAAGTAATATTGGCTGAGCTATGCCCCTTTCGTGCTGTGCACTATAACCAATCACTGGTAAATGAATTATCAGCGGTGATTTGCCCACCTTATGACATTATTACCCCACAGTTGCAGCAGGAGCTTTATCAGCGAAGCCAATATAATTTTATCCGACTGGAGCATGGTCGTGAGTTGCCTCAGGACACGGCTATAGACAATAAGGATACTCGTTCGGCAGCTACCCTTGAGGAATGGTTGAAGGAAGGCATTTTTGTGACTGACGAGGTGCCAGCTATCTATCTCCACGACCAATATTTTACTTACCAAGGGAGGGAGTATAAGCGCCGCGGTATGGTGGTCTGTGTTAGGTTAGAAGAATGGGATAAGATGGTTATTCGTCCTCATGAGGGCACACTATCTGAGCCAAAAAGTGACCGATTGAGCCTACTATGGGCATGCCAAGCTAATACTAGCCCCATTTTATCACTGTTTGAAGACCAGGGACAGCAGGTCTCATCGTTGTTAACCTCGCAAGAGCGAAATGAGCCTTTAATCAGTTTAAGTAGTACCGGTGGAGAAAGTCATTGTGTTTGGGCTATCACTGAGCCTGGAGTTGTTAATCAGATATGTAATAGTCTGGTCCATCAACCGCTCTACATTGCGGACGGGCATCATCGATATGAGAGTGCTCTTATATACCAGCGCGAGAAGCTGACTTATTCTGCATCGGTACCGACCAATTTAGCATTTAATTTTGTTTTGATGGAGCTAGTGGACTTTGATGATTCTGGGCTTATAATTCTACCTCCTCATCGGTTGGTTCGTGGCATCTCCAAATCAACCCTGGAGGGGCTGATGGCTAAGTTGAGGTCATTCTTTGAAATAGAGGAGTTGCCCTTGACTATACCTGATATTTGGCGGCAAGTTGACGATTTATTTCTTGGTGAGACAAGTCAGGTTAACCTAGTCCTTTTTGGGCTGGATGAAGAGCATCTTTTTGTGCTGAGGTTGCGCGACTTGGTTGCTGCCAGTCAGATGATGCCCTACTTTCATTGTGAGCTGTATAAGCGGTTGGGGGTTAGTATTGTTGACCACATCATACTGGAGAAACTACTGGGAGTGGGCAGTGACCGGGAGGAGGCTATACTTGGCTATAGCTATGATAAGCAAGATGCAGTAAACAAGGTATTAGACCAGGAATACCAGCTAGCCTTTATATTAAAGCCGATTAAGCCAGAGGTGGTTAAAGCTATCGCCGATGTCGGTGACCGGATGCCCAGGAAATCAACCTACTTCTATCCCAAACTTCCGGCGGGATTGGTTTTCCATCGATTGGTGTAAGCCCCTTGAAATTGAATTGAAATAACCAATTGCTATCTTGATAAATGATATACTTGTATTCAGTTCCTCTAGCTATGGTCTAGGAACTCGAGGATTTAGATGAAGAACTGGAGAAAACAAGATGGAATGCCGAAATTGGGACATAAAATAGACCGAATTATGAGTTGATAAATTGTGGAACCTCTTGCCAAAGGACATTTTGAGAAAGTATTGAGGAGAGGTGAGCCCTTAGGCATTGATAAGGGTTGTAAATATCATCCTTCTTGCCACTATCCCAATCTAGAGGATTGCACTTTCTGCTATTGCCCGTTTTATCCCTGTGAAGATAAATCTACAGGGGGCAAGTGGATTGAAGGTGCAATTTGGTCATGTAAAGATTGTAATTGGATTCATCGGACAGAAGTTGCTAGCAAAGTTTTAGAGGAAATGCAACATTTAGGTATAAATAAAGCAGAAGATATTGAGAAAAGTTCGGTTAGCCTTAAGGAAATAAGGGAGAAGATTAAAACTCTCTATCCATTATGAAATTGGATGACATTCTAGCTAGGATTGAAAACCCGGGATTAATGAGATAAAATCCAGTTTCAGGAAGGAAAAAGTGAAAAAGTAAAAGTGCTTACGGCTTGAGGTCAGTAAGTTAATTAAAGAAAGGTTGGAAGAGCGATGGCGATTTTACCAATTTGTCACTTTCCTGATGATTCGGTGCTGAGGAAAAAGGCCAAGAGAGTATCTAGTATTGATAGTTCAATCCAGAGGCTTATTAATGATATGGTGGAGACAATGCAGGATGCGGACGGGGTAGGCTTGGCTGCTCCTCAGGTAGGGGTATCGTTGAGAGTTGCTGTACTACAGATGCCAGGAGAAGAGCCTATAGCTATTATTAATCCCGCTATTGTGAAGCGTGGTGGGGAGCAGGAGGTAACCGAGGGTTGCTTAAGCATTCCCGGTATCTTTGGGCAGCTAAAACGCTCAGCTTCGGTCACGGTTAAGGGGCGGGACGGCGAGGGCAGGGCGATTAGAATTAAAGCTACAGGTCTAATGGCTGAGGCTCTGGAGCATGAAATTGA
>CAZMJZ010000148.1:0-2841 GCA_964566845.1 uncultured Dehalococcoidales bacterium
CGCTCAAATGTTTGGTCCTTGCCATTAGCATTTAAGACAGTTGCTCTCCTTTGAACGAGAGGGGCTACCAGGTTGTCTAATAAGTCCAAAAACCACGATTTTTTGAAGCTAAACATTTTCCCCTCAAAGCTACAGTAGTAGCTTTTTTGGACAGCCTGCTACGCCCCTCTTAAACTCCCCACACAGATAAACCACTTCTCTTGACTACTTGACAATTATTCATCTCTGTATTACAGAAGCAGTTAAAAACGATTGAGAAGCTATCGCCAACACCTCAGCAATATCCTTGCCACTCTGGTATACTTTAAACAGACCACTCACAAAAGAGACTGAATATGAAAACGAAATATTTCATCAGTATCATGGTCTTTCCTCTACTAATCTTAGCCACTGGTTGTGCCACTCCTACTGCTCCTCTAGTCACCAGGGTGATTGACGGCGACACCATTGAGGTTAACATTGCTGGCGCAATATATAAGGTTCGCTATATTGGCATAGATACGCCTGAGCTAGACGATAAAGAAGCTAGATTGTGTGACCTGGCTCAAAAGGCTACCAGATTGAACAGACGGCTGGTGGAAGGGAAAACGGTGCGGCTAGAGAAGGATGTCTCCGAAACTGACGAATATGGACGGCTTCTACGCTATGTTTATGTTGATGATACCTTCATTAATGCCGAGCTGGTAAGACAGGGGCTTGCCTGGGCTATATCTTATCCTCCTGACACTAAATACCAGGATTATCTGGAGGAACTAGAGGCAGAGGCCAAGCAGGACAAAATAGAGATTTGGCAAGACGAGACTCAACCACCATCTACACCACCAGTTGAAAATATCCAGATTACCTACATTTTTTATGATGGTCTGGTTCCTCGTGTAGAGTCCGACGAATATGTAGAAATCACCAATCTTGGAGACCAGCCACAAGAGCTAACTGGCTGTATGCTGAAGGATATATCGGATGGGTATCCATCATTTATTTTCCCATCTCAGATTTTAGCTCCAGGCAAAAGCATCCGAGTCTACACTAACGAATATCATCATGAATGGGGAGGATTCAGCTTTGAATATAGCCAAGCAGTTTGGAACAATAGTGAACCCGATATAGCTGTACTCTACGATAGCCAGGGTAAAGAAATCTCACAAAAGAGCTACTAAAATCAGGTTGATAAACAAACTAGACAATAGTAAAATACAGTTAACAGGTCACGAGCTTGTGAGAGGTCAAGGAGAGTAATATGGAAACTGGCACATGGAAGGTTAAAACCGGGCTGGCTCAAATGCTAAAGGGCGGGGTGATTATGGATGTGGTTAGCGCTGAGCAAGCCAAGATTGCTCAGGAGGCAGGTGCCTGCGCCGTAATGGCACTGGAGAGGGTTCCAGCCGATATTCGAGCTACCGGAGGCGTAGCTCGTATGGCTGACCCTACCATTATTGAAGCCATTATGAAAGCAGTTTCTATACCGGTGATGGCTAAGTGCCGTATAGGTCACTTCGTAGAAGCTCAAACCCTTGAGGCTCTTGGTGTAGATTTTATAGATGAGTCTGAGGTTCTCACCCCGGCTGATGAAGCACACCATATCTGGAAGTATGATTTCAAAGTTCCCTTTGTCTGTGGTTGCCGTGACCTGGGTGAAGCCTTGCGTCGTATTGGTGAAGGGGCAGCTATGATTAGAACCAAGGGTGAAGCTGGCACCGGTAATATCGTAGAAGCGGTAAGGCACATGCGAGCGGTGATGGATAGCATCCGCAAACTGGTAAATACACCCCAGGATGAGTTGATGACAGAGGCAAAAGAGATGGGAGCACCCTTCGAGCTGATAGAGGAGATACATAAAATGGGGAAACTACCGGTAGTCAATTTCGCTGCTGGTGGAGTGGCTACCCCAACCGATGCTGCCCTGATGATGCAACTAGGAGCCGATGGTGTGTTTGTTGGCTCAGGTATATTTAAGTCCAGCAACCCGGAGGCTAGAGCCAAGGCTATCGTCAATTCAACCACTCACTTTCAAGACCCTAAAATTATCGCTGAGGTCTCTAAAAACTTGGGAGAAGCTATGACTGGATTGGATATAAAGCAAATCCCGGTTGAGGAACTGCTAGCATCTAGAGGATGGTAAGATGAGAATAGGTATCCTTGCCTGGCAAGGAGCCTTTGTTAAACATATAGCTATATTAAACCAATTGAAAGTAGAGCTTTGCCCGTCCGCTTGCCCTATAGAACTTAATGGAGTGGACGGGCTAGTTATTACTGGCGGTGAATAAAGCATACATAGGAGACAATTTTTGCAGAAAATAATTACCGATGACCTGGACGCTTTACTTGACATTTTACCACCGCACATTCGCCAGCCATTATGCCAGGAAGAGGACATTAGTGAGCTACTAGAAGTAGTGCTAGACTTAGGTCGCCCTCCTGAAGCTCGCTTCCCCCAGCAGGAGGTGGTTCTTAACCCTAAAGAAGTAAGCGAGGAGGAAATAGAGTATGTAGTCTCCCGCATCGGCAACTTCGGAGATGACAACCGGGCTGGAATCGAGCGCACTTTACATCGCATCTCAGCTATCCGCAACCGCAAGGGGCGCATTGTTGGATTGACCTGCCGCGTGGGAAGAGCTGTCTTTGGCACCATCAAAGTGATAGAAAACCTCGTTGAATCAGGTAAAAGTTTCTTACTGCTAGGTCGCCCAGGAGTAGGCAAAACTACGATGCTTCGTGAGGTAGCCCGAGTGCTAGCTGATGACCTCAATAAACGAGTAATTATTGTAGATACCTCAAATGAGATTGCCGGCGATGGTGATATTCCCCACCCGGCTATTGGTCATGCCCGACGAATGCAGGTAA
>CAZMJZ010000149.1:0-2839 GCA_964566845.1 uncultured Dehalococcoidales bacterium
TACAGCCTGGCGCTGATACCGGTAAGGATGCAAGTATAGATATAGCTTACCCAGACCATAATTATGGGAGTCAATATGAGATAGCTGCCGGTCGAGGGACGGCAGATACTGTTAGGGCATACATCGAGTTCGACCTAAGTTCAATTCCTGAGAATTCCGTAGTTACTGATGCCGATCTGGGATTATATTACTACCGTAGCGTTGGTGGAACAGTAACAGCGCCTATCGGGGCCTATGCGGTGCTTGGAAGTTGGAGTGAAAGCAATATAACCTGGAATAACCAGCCCAACTTTGCTACAACGCCTGAGTATATCCGCACTGTGCCTGCTACTGTAACAAATAATTTCGTATACTGGTCACTTGATGACTTGGTCAAAGGGTGGGCGGATAACACCATACGAAACTATGGAGTAGTGCTGAAAGATACCGATGAAAGCACTACTGAGGTCTGGAAGGGCTTCTATTCCTCTGACTGGGGCACCGTTAGCCAGCGTCCCAAGTTAGTAATTAGATATTACGACCCGACCCCTTAACTCGCGGCAAATTAGGAGAGCCTACCTGCAGGTAGGCTCTCCTCCCTTATTTAATAGAGGCCGTTTGATTTTACTTTTAGCTTCATTTTCAGCCAGGTTATAAACCCTTCACCACCGGCTTTTAGTTCCTCTCCAAGAGTATATTGCTTCAGTTTTGCCCAAAAACCCCTTTATTTCTAAACAATCTTAAAGAATGACCCTTAACAGAAAGTCAAATTCGCGTTCAGGTAAAGAAGTATCCTCAATGAGGGCTCCAAGCAAGATGTTTACATAGTTGAGCTGCGGCAGTCTGCTACGCTGGCGCTTTGGTGAGGGTGCGTTGGTGAAAGTAGATATAACGATTGAGTATACCATGATTCGCCCTTTTTCTAACTCCTCGGAGCAATCCCGAACTCAACATTGTTATGCCCAAAGCAAACTCAGAAAGGCATATCAAAGTACTTATAATTGAATTATTGGGTGTGTGATATTATGATAAATGGTATGCAGTAGGAGGAGAGTGAACTGGAGTCTCGATGAACTCCACTGTATGGTCTTCCCCTGTTTCTAAAAGGTATTACCCTTGTTAAAATATAACGCCAAGATTTTGCCTCAAATGGTTAGGAAGGGGATAGGCAGATAATCAGTAGATATAAGATGAGCACTGTAATAAAATTTGGCACCGATTGCTGGCGAGGTGTTATCGCCCAGGACTTCACTCCTATGCTGAAAGTGATAGCCTGGCTCGGGTAGAAAGGTCGCTCAATATAGGCAAAGGATTAGCCTTGGTCTGTGGGTTAGCAGTAACTTAGCCCCAGTTTTAAGGGAAAGGAACTAAAGTATGAGAGAAAAACTCCCACGAAAGACAGAAAAACCCTGGGGATTTGAGATACTATTTGCTCATACCCCAAAGTATGCCGGCAAGGTGATTTTTGTCGAAAAAGGACAACGCCTCAGCCTTCAATATCATGAAAAGAAGGATGAAAGTATTTATATATATCAAGGAAAGGCTTTGTTAGAAATTGAAGGGGCTGATGGGCGCATGACATCAACTGTAGTTCAGCCTGGTTACTGTGTAAATATTCCTCCCCTGACCAAGCATCGCCTAAAGGCTATAGAGGACACCACATTTTTTGAAGTCTCAACCCCTGAGCTAGAGGATGTGGTGAGGGTAGAAGATGACTACGGACGAACCACATAATGAGCCCGGTGCTCTGTGGTGACTACACAAGCTACTAGCTGGCAATGCTATATAAGATTGACCCTACCCCAGTAAAAGCCATAGACTATCTAAAAGAACGACTGATTAAAAGAGTAAGGCGAGGATATAAGTTGAGGGAGAGACATATAACATGACAACGGCGAATGATATAGTAAATGACATATTTAGTGCAAAGTATAATAGTAGGCCGGAAAGCAAGTATGGTTCAACGCGGTCGACACTTTTTGGAAAGTTCTATGAAAGAGTGCTATCGCGGTGGTTAGAAGAAAGTAAAGAATGCTCTCTCCGACGATGGCCTAATAAAGCAGTTCACAAACCACGGATTTATTGGAGTAAGATTTCTTTGGACAGCTTTGATTTCTCTGCGCAGGAAGAAGTCAGGAGACAAATCGATAAGTCCAAGGAGGGGAGAAACTACTGTACGCCTGATGGTGTTTTTGAGAAAAACACGCGTTTCTATTTATGGGAAGCTAAGAATTGGCCTTTATATCCAGAAAAAGGCCCTAAAACTCAAATATGGAATTATCTTATTACTAACCCTTGGGTATTCTCAAAAAAATTTGAGCTTGGCGGCCATGAAGAGGAAATATCGGGATTTTGGTTTTCCTACTGGTGGATTGAGGAGCATGATAAAAAGAAAATAGAAAAAATGGTTAATAGTATTATAGGGGAAGGCAAATTTGAAATTATATGTACAAAAGAAATCTTACGAGACTGCATTGTTAATCAATATAATTGGTATATCGAAATAATAAAGCAGGAGAAAGCAAACGTAGATTCCTTTTTCAAGCAACTCTTGGGTGAGAAATAGACGCTTTCTCACTCCACCATATTTGCCAAACGCAGATTTAGTAAGCAAAAGAATAAACCACTATACCTAGAAGCACATATTCTTCTACCCAAACCTTACCTCTTGGTATATTGAGGGGCTTTGGGAGTCCACTTGAGGCTGGGTATCTCTCAGATGGGCAGTGGCTTCTATAGCCCCTCTACAATCTTATACATATTTTCATAAGCCTTTTGGAAATCAAGGTCGCCTTTTTCAAGTTCATTTTTTAAGGCATTCATTTTGTTGGCAAATTCCTGCCTGTCTTTATTCTTCACT
>CAZMJZ010000150.1:0-2787 GCA_964566845.1 uncultured Dehalococcoidales bacterium
AACATCTTGCTCTTGGTCAGTAGCTGGGCATGCACCTCCAGCCCGATAATAGTCTCGTAATTCACAGCTTGCCTCACCTTTATTAAGTTGCCCATTTAGTATAGCAGTGTTGTCGGTAAGTGACAAGGAATCGTACTCCCTCCTCCTCACACAAGGCGAGTCCGCCTCAGGATACCTCAAATGAGAAGTGGAATTAGTTATATTGGAGAGGATAGTTACTAAAAGTTATTATAGCCCCCCATATTCGTTTCTCTTTAACTATCTTAGTATCTACCTCTTTGAAATTTAAAGGGAATTTCCCCGTTCAAACTATACCTTAATAAATAGTCTCTTATATGATATAATTTGTAAAGATGGGGATATAGCTCAATAGGGAGAGCACTGCGTTCGCATCGCAGAGGTCGGGGGTTCGAATCCCCCTATCTCCATTTTTGTGTTAAGAAGTTATCTTAAAGTTGTCATATCAGTTGCTGTTTGGCGAAGTTGACTTTTTTGCTTTTAAGCAAAGGTTACCCTTTTTACATTCAGGTTTTAGCCGAAATACCCCTGCTCTTCAACTCTCTTATCTGTGGGATGAGGAGTATAAGGGTCAGCATGAATGTAAGTGTATCAGCGATTGGAAATGCCAGCCACACACCATCCAGCTGCAATAATCGTGGCAGAATAAATATCAAAGGAATCAAGAACAGGGCTGCCCTTGATATAGAAGTAATGAATGACTGCACAGCCTTCCCGATTGACTGGAAGATTAACGAACCAACCATAATAAAGCCTATCAGATATATAGCCAGAAAGACATGCTTGGCAGCATAAGAACCCAGAGCAATCAGCTCGCTATCAGTGGTGAAAATATGGATAAACGGCTCCGGAGAAAAATATAGCACCAGAAATGCAGCAACACAAAAGCTTGTTGACACGGTAATGGCTATCTTTATTGCCCGCAGTACCCTATCATAGCGCTTTGCCCCATAATTAAACCCCACTACTGGCTGGAGGCCCTGGCCGATGACAATACCCGGCATCAGGGCAAACATCATTATGCGACTAATGATGCCAAAGGCAGACACGGCATAGTCACCGCCATAGGTAATAAGAATTCTATTTACAAATACTGCGGATAGGCTGCCCGTTAGTGTTCTGGCAAATGATGCGATTCCTATAGCCAGAATCGCTCTCAATAAAGCCCATTCAATAACCAGGTTTCTCAAGTGAATCTTTAGAAAGCTCTTTCCATAGAAATAATAGCTCATGAGGTATGCGAAAGAAATCGATTGGGCTATCACAGTTGCCAGTGCTGCCCCTTTTATTCCCATTTCCAGCGGTATGATGAATATTGCATCAAGTACAATGTTCAATATCGCCCCGATTATCATGCCTGTCATGGGTACACGGGCATTTCCCTCGGCTCTTATCAGGCCGTTTAAAGACATAGCTGAAGTCCGAAAAAGCGTACCGATGAGAATAATTGTCATATAGTCTCTGGCATAGGGTAGTATGGTCTCCGATGCGCCCATAAGCTTGAGCCAGAAGTCGGTGTTGGCCAGGCCGGCTACCATAATTATGGCAGATAGCACGATAACAGAGCTTATAGCGTTACCCAGGGTATGTTCTGCCCTGGGAGCATTATTGGCTCCGATTAATCTCGAAATCAGGGACGCACCGCCCATACCCATCATTTGCCCAATACCCATTGACAGCATTTGGACCGGGAAGACGATGGAGAGTGCCGCAATACCAAGGGGACCAACGTAGTGACCGATAAAAATCGTGTCCACTACGTTGTATAACATCATGACAAACATGCCGAAAAAGGCGGGAAGCGATAGTTTTAGCAGTAACCGGCCGACTCGGTCATCGTCAAGTACGTTCTTACTCCGTATCTTCATAGAAGTAGTTGCACATCATTATAAATCTATTCTGTAACGTTTGGCAGTAGATTTTACCTACTGTAGTTTTGATAGTATATCTCGTAGCTTTCTCAGCGAGTCCGATAAATCCTCGAGTTCTGCATCTGTGAGGCAGGACACAGTTTCTTTGATGGCACTCATTATGCTGTCTTTGCGTTCTTCTAAAACTGTGCTCCCTTCACTTGTAAGTGTCACATTAATAATACGCCTGTCAGCACTATCAAACTTCCTTTCGACCATATTAAAATCTACCAGCTTATCTATAAGTTGGGTCATTTGAGCTTTAGCAATTTGTAGTTTTTCTCCAATTTCGGCAATATGCAGTGTTCCCTCTTCCTTCAGTAGCCTTAAAATTTCAAAATGAATGGGAGTAATATCTACAGGAATATCGGCAAGGGTTGTTCTGATTAGCTTTCTTCTTATTTCTCTAAAGAGCAGAGGTGGTATGGATAACAAATCTACAGCGACCCTTTCAAATATATCGTTCCGCATGTATAAATGCCTCCTGATAGACTGCTAAACAATTAGTATATAAAGTTAATAGTATATATTTTATACTAAATTTAGTATATTCCTCAAGACTCAACTAATGTTAATTTACATCTAGAACCTTGCTGAAAAGATGTAGTGTTTTTAAATACTACACACGGAGGTTTTGAATGTTGGTTAGTGGCGTAAAGATATGCTTCTATTAATAAGGCTGAATGCGAAGGCTAAACACCGTTGTGAAAGTTCTATCTATTGATACCCCTTGGGCTGCATCCCATAACTGGTGGAAAATTAGTCTAGCCATATACTACCCCTGTGGTCCATCTCAGTCAATCTCTTTAAGCAACCAGTGCTTCCTCTAATCCTTCAGCCGAAGGACAGTTTGATTGGT
>CAZMJZ010000151.1:0-2776 GCA_964566845.1 uncultured Dehalococcoidales bacterium
GGCTGGGGTTTTATAGTGCATAGGCACTACGGCTTTAGGCTCAAGCTGCCGAACCACCTCGGCTGCCATAGGGGCATTAATAGTTGACACACCTCCCACCGGAAGTAGTAGTACATCCACATTGCCTATCTCCTCTACCTGTTGCGTAGTTAGCACATGTCCCAGGTCACCAAGGTGACATACCGCTACCTCATCTACTTCTATAAGAAAGATAGTATTCTTTCCTCTCTTTGTGCCCCCCTCCTTATCGTGGAAGCTATCTATCCCTATAATAAGGACACCACTGATTTCATACTCACCTGGTCTGGTAACCAGCTTCGGTTCACCACTAATACCTTGAGTATAAGAATGACCTGGGTGCTGATGGCTTACAGTTACAATATGTGCGGTAGGCTTGCCTAATGAATAGCCCAAGTCCGGTGAATAAGGGTCGGTAATAACTGTGGCATGACTACCTTTAAGGCTGAAGCAAGAATGACCTAACCATCTAATATCCATATTGCTAAATATAGCATGAGTCAGCTTGCTGGTCAATTAAGGTTCTAGGAATGAGGTCAATCAAATTTCCGATTCCTCTTGACAAAAAGTAGCCAGAATGTTAAATTAAGTTGTAGTAATTAGCAGTCGCAGGCTTAGACTGCTAATTTGGGGAAAATGAATGTTATTTCCCAGAACCGAGACAATACTCAAGTCTATAGTAGGAGAATATATTACTAAGGCAATACCAGTGCCTTCAGAAGTCGTTGCCCGTGACTATGAGTTGGGGATAAGTCCGGCTACTATTCGTAATGAGATGGCATACCTCGAGCAAGAAGGCTATATTTTCCGCACTCATCCTTCAGCCGGAAGTATACCGTCAGATAAGGGCTATCGTTACTATGTGGAGTCCCTGAAAGGCATTGGACTTCCCTTAGCTGAGCGGCGTTTGATAAGCCATCTCTTCCACCAGGTGGAGAGAGAGCTAGAGGAGTGGCTAAGTCTATCGGCAACACTGATAGCTCAATTGGTTCAAAATGTAGCTGTAGTTACTATGCCTAAGCCGGTAGACTGTCAATTCAAATATCTGGAACTGGTTGCTCTACAAGATTCCCTGGTACTGATTGTCCTTGTCCTTCGTGGAGCCAGACTAAAGCAGCAACTAATAACCTTTGATGCCATATCTCAACCGGGGCTAACGGCTATTGCCAACAGACTAAATGCTGCTTATTCTGGTTTGACTAGCTCACAGATTTTGGCTAAAGCCTTAGAGCTTTCCCCTAATGAACAGCAAGTAAGGGATTACTTGATAAAGATGATGCAGGCTGAAGATGAGCTGGAGTATGAAAAGCCTTACCTTGATGGTTTGCATTTTATTCTTAACCAGCCAGAGTTTACACATAGCCAACGGGTGCTAGCCCTAATGGAATTGGTAGAGCATAGAAACCTGCTTAAGACTATTGTCCCTCGGGGGTTAGCCAGCCACGGCGTCCAGGTAATTATAGGTAAGGAAAACAAGGAGGAGGTTATCCAAGCTTACAGTGTCGTCATCTGCCGATATGGTCTCCCTAAAGAAGCTGCAGGCACTATAGGTGTGGTCGGACCTACCCGCATGCCCTATGGTCGAGCCATCTCTGCCGTAGAGTTCATAGCCTCGGTGCTGAGTGAATTGGTGGACGAATTATATGGGAAGCAAACACCTATAAACCTGGATAATACCGATTGATAAGAGAAGCTTTATCTCTCATATTTCTGGGAAAGGAGGTAATGTAGAGAGTGATGAAACAAGAAGAGTCCGATGAATATCTAACCGGTGATGTAGAAGAAAGTGTAGCTGAGGAAGAAGATGTTGAGGCATTGAAGCAGGCTCTGGCTGAGGAAAAGGAAAAGGTAGAAACCAATCTGGCTGGTTGGCAAAGAGCTCAAGCTGACTTTATTAACTATAAGCGACGCAGTGAGCAGGACAAAGAGGAGATTAGCAAATTCGCTAACGCTGCGCTTATGCTTAATCTGTTGCCAATTCTAGATGATCTGGAACGAGCCATGGCTTCTGTCCCACCCAAACTAGTCGGGTTTACCTGGGTAGATGGTATTAGCCTCATTGAGCGGAAGCTTCGGGCAAGTCTGGAAGTACAAGGGCTATCACAGATTAAGGCATTGGGTGAACAATTTGACCCCAATCTCCATGAAGCGGCGATGTATACCAAAGGTGAGGAGGGAATAGTTATTGAAGAGCTGCAGAAGGGCTATAAACTACATGATAGGGTTATTCGACCGACTATGGTGGTAGTGGGCAATGGAGAAGAGGAGGAAAAGAAGGAGGATTAAACTATGGGAAAGGTTATAGGTATTGATTTAGGCACAACTTTTTCTGCGGTGGCAGTAATGGAGGCTGGAGAACCGGTGATTATACCTAATGCTGAGGGTGGTCGTATCACCCCTTCAGTAGTAGCTATGGGTAAGGGCGGCGAGCGACTGACGGGACAGGTAGCTAAGCGCCAAGCTATCACCAACTCAGAGAATACCGTCTTTAGCATCAAGCGCCTGATGGGACGCAAGTTTGATGAGCCCACAGTAGAATATGACAAGAAGCTCTTGCCCTTTAAAATAACTAAGGCAGCTAATAATGATGCCTGGGTGAAGATGGGTGATAAGGAATATAGCCCACCAGAAATCTCGGCTATGATTCTACAAAAGCTTAAGACGGATGCCGAGGCTTATCTCGGTGAGAAGATTACTGAAGTTGTAATCACTGTGCCTGCTTATTTCAACGATTCACAGCGGCAGGCAACCAAGGATG
>CAZMJZ010000152.1:0-2769 GCA_964566845.1 uncultured Dehalococcoidales bacterium
TTCACTCTCTTGACTACCCGACTAACACTAGATAGTCTTGGTGAGAAGAAATGAAGGTTATAGGACTTACCGGTGGCATAGGTAGTGGAAAGAGCACGGTTTCCCAATTTCTGGCTGAACTGGGTGCGGTCATTATAGATGCGGACAAGATAGGGCATGAAGCATTCAAGCCTGATACCGAGGTGTGGCGGGAGGTAGTAGCTTCTTTTGGCAGGCAGATTATTACCCCCAGTGGTGATATTGACCGTAAAAAGCTGGGTGAGATAGTTTTTGGCAATTCTGAGTCTTTATCACGGTTGAACCAGATAATGCACCCCCGAATGTATGCTCTGGTAAAGACTGAGCTTGAGGGACACCGGCGGCAAGGGGTGGATGTGGCAGTCCTTGAAGCTCCCTTGCTGATGGAAGCTGGCTGGGCTGCATTAGTTGATGAGGTGTGGGTTACTGTAGCCCCTGAGTCCACGGTTTTAAGGCGACTTAAGGAATACAGTGGGTTGTCTGAGCAGCAATCTTTGGCTCGCATCCGCTCCCAGCTATCTTCAGCGGAACGGGAAAAGCACGCCGATGTGGTAATAAATAATGATGGTGACCTTAATGAGTTAAAGTCAAAGGTAGAGAAGCTATGGCAGGCACTAGCGCTTGACACTTGACTATAGCAATTGGTAGAATATGCTGTTTCGAGGAGGACCGAGAGATTTACGCTATTATTGAAACTGGTGGTAAGCAGTATAAGGTAAGCCCTGGTCAGGCTATAGATGTAGAGCGCCTGGATATAGCTGAGGGTAATAGTATTGAGCTGGATAGGGTATTACTTATTGCTGATGATGACAAAATAACCGTAGGCACGCCCATTGTTGATGGGGCGAAGGTAATCGCCACCTCGCAAGGGGAGGGGAAGGGTAAGAAAATTATAGTTCTTAAGTATAAGCCCAAGGTACGTTACAGCAAGAAGACAGGACATCGTCAACTTTATACCAGGTTGGCTATTGATAAGATAGTAGTGGAGCCAGAAGGCTTGTCAGCGCAAGAAGAGGTGATTCAAAGTGGCACATAAGAAGGGAGGCGGCAGCACCCGCTTAGGTCGAGATAGTCAATCCAAGCGGCTGGGTGTCAAGAGATACGCCGGGCAGAAGGTAAATGCCGGGACTATCCTGATTCGTCAGCGTGGTACACGAATTCACCCGGGGAACAATGTGGGTGTAGGCAGGGATTATACCATTTATGCCTTAATTGATGGTGTGGTTAAATTTGAACCTACCAGCAACAACAGGAGGAAGGTTAGCGTTTATGCTAGCTGAATAACACCGCTGAAAAAACCGGGGGTTCCAGCGGAAGTCAAAAAAGGTGACCATTATAGAATATCAGGTCATATTGAGTTGTTCACGACAAATAGCGCCATACCGTTACCCAACGCAGTCCAAAGAAGCTGAGGACTTCTTTGGTTATATGTTAAAGGTAGGTTTAGCCCTATTGGCTGCCGGTCTGATAGGACTTTTCATCCTAGTGTGATGGACTAAATGAAAGACAAGATTCATCCCAAATATTATACTGACGCCAAGGCAATTTGTGCTTGCGGCAATACATTCATCACTGGCTCTACCAAGAAGATACTAAAGGTTGAGCTGTGCAGCAAGTGTCATCCTGCCTTCACCGGGGAGCGGAGGGTGGTGGATACCGCCGGTCGGGTGGAGCGATTTAAGCGGCGTTACCAGCGGGAAAGTTAAGCCGATATAATTGATGTAAGCAGGAGCGGAGATGCTTCACCGCTTCTTACCGTGTCTAGCACTGAAAAAGCTCGGTAGGACTTTTTCAGCAAACCCAGTACCTTCATTCTTAATTTGCGCTTGAAAGCTGTATCTACCAGTGGTCTGTTGGGAAGTTTGATTATGGCAAAAAAGTTTCATTATGGGGGACAGGCGGTTATTGAGGGGGTGATGATGCGAGGGCAGAAGGCTGTGGCAACTGCAGTTCGTCGTCCAGGTGGTGGGATAGCTGTAGATGTCCAACCACTAGCTACCATATATACTAGTAGGGTGAGGAGAGCTCCGTTAATACGGGGCATCATTGTATTACTTGAAGCTATGGTTCTAGGTATTAAATCTCTACTCTATTCAGCTAATGTATCTATGGAGGAGGAAGAGACGGAAATTTCGGGATGGTTAGTTTGGGCTATGGTTGCCGTTTCCCTGGCGTTCGCTGTTGCCCTGTTCTTTATGGCTCCTCTTTTCTTGACTAAGTTGCTTGACCCCTATATAAATTCACCACTGGTTTTTAACCTGATAGATGGCTTTATTCGATTGATTATTTTCATCGCTTACCTTAAGTTAATGACCCTAGTGCCTGACATCAAGCGAGTGTTTGCTTATCACGGTGCTGAGCATAAATCAGTAAATGCCTATGAAGATGGTGCTCCTCTGGAGGTAGAGGCAGCCAGGAAATATAGCACCGCTCATGTGCGTTGTGGCACCAGCTTTCTATTTATAGTATTGATTATAGCCATTATAGCTTTTGCCCTTGTTGGCTTGCCATCGTTGTGGCTGATGGTACTATCACGAATTCTACTCATCCCGGTTATCGCTGCCCTCAGTTATGAGGTTATCTATTTTGGAGCTAACCATCCTAAAAACAGTTTAGTCAGGGCGATTATTGCCCCCGGGTTGTGGTTACAGGCATTGACTACCAGGGAACCCGATGATAGCCAGCTAGAGATTGGCTTAGAGGCATTAAAGAAAGTAATAGAAGTTGACCGGCTTGAGGAATCAGTTTAGT
>CAZMJZ010000153.1:0-2742 GCA_964566845.1 uncultured Dehalococcoidales bacterium
GTAATGTTAAATCCAAATACAGCATGTAGCAATACCATGAGGGTGGGGAATAAAGGGTATGTAACTCTAAATTACGAAATATATGATCTAATGGAGGCAGTTCCCCATGAACTCATTTATGATGATGGCACGGTTGAGGGGGGCCAACGTTGTGCGTACGCTGGTTGCGGACAAGCCGTCAGATTTACCCCACCATCTTATCCAGTTACACTTGATACTGCTCGAATTTGCCTTTACAAATCATCATCACAGGAAGAGCACTTTACATTTGCTGTAGAGGTTTACGATGACGACGGCCCCGGTGGCGCACCCGGCACACAGCTGGGGGCAACTGTCCAAACCACTCCTACTCACTGGGGCTGGTGGGACGTGGATATATCTGCAATCGGAATTACCGTAACCGATGGGGATTTCTATATTGTTGAAAAGCAGCTTAGTACCATTCCCAATAGCGAATTCCTTTGCAATGATCAACACTGGCCTATCTATGGACGCACTTGGGGTTATAATGAGGGAGAATGGCAATTACAGGAGGACCGCAACTTGATGATTCGCTGTGTGGTTAAGGTTCCAGAAGACTGCCCTTGGCTAGATGAAAGTCCCAAAACAGGTTCGGTGGAGCCGGGTAACTCAGATTCCATAACCATTAGCATAAACGCAGTAGGGCTTGCACCTTGTAATTATGAGGCACAGATAATTGTCACTAGTAATGACCCTAGCAACAGTCCCACTACAGTGCCAGTAAGCTTGCTTGTAAACAATCCACCAAAAACACTAATCAGTCCCGTACCTGCAAATCATGCCATTGATGTCGACATAAATACTGACTTGAACTGGTTAGGTGGAGACCCTGATGTTGGCGACTATGTTACCTACGATGTCTACTTCGGAAACAGCTCAATCCCACCTTTTGCGCAAACCGTTGGCCCTTATTCTGCTGACCAGACTTCCATAACCTATAGTCCAGGGGCGTTAAATTATGATACCAAATACTATTGGGAGATAGTTTCCACTGATACAAACGAAGTATCAGCTATTGGGTCTGTGTGGGATTTCAAGGTCACTGAGGATGCAGGAGCCCCGCCTGGCGATGCCAATGGAGATGGCGTGGTCAATAATCTTGACATCACTAAGGTGGAGAGAATCATCGTCGGACTGGATACCGCAACCCCCGGAGCTGATGCCAACCAGGATGGCGTGGTCAATAACCTCGACATCACCAAGGTGGAGAGAATAATCGTCGGATTGGACTAATCTAGTCGCATTTCTTCCGGGGCGATTGACAGGAGGATGCTGAACCTGGTATGTGGTAACGGGGCGCTGAAGATTCAATAACACTATAAGATGCAGGGTAGTAATGTGGACGAGAAATGGGGCACCGGAACCGCTAATTAATACGGCGGCGGCTGGTGCTTTTTTTAGATTGAAGCAGATTGAAAGACAACCTCTCTGACATGCGTCGTTTTCTCTGTCTATTCATAGTTAGGGAAGGAGTTAATGATAATGAGCAAATTCACCGACATACTGGAAGTATCCCCTCTGGCTGATGGTAAAACATGGGTTCTCAGGAAAGGGTTTGGATATGATATTGGTAAAGAAGGCAGTGGCAATTCAGTTGATGTGCCTCCAAAATTCATGACTGATTTTGCCAGTGTACCCAGGCTCTTTCGAGTACTTGTTTCAAAATGGGGAAAACATGGAAACGCTACGGTAATTCATGACTACTGCTATTGGACACAGGAGCGTTGCCGAAAAGAGTCAGACGAGATATTCCGAGAAGCTATGGAGGTTTTTGGTGTACTGGCTTGGAAAGTCTTTCTTATTTACTGGGCTGTCAGACTGGGTGGCTGGGGTGCCTGGCGTGGAAATATAAGAAAAAAGCAGGAAGGCTGGAATAGGGTGGCGGCTAGATTTCCGACCAAAGCTACTGATACACCCGATTTGCTTCAGACCGAACAGTGAAACACCCTCACCAACTTCACCCTCAGTTCCAATTTTGTAATTGCATTCCGCACGGATAGAGGTTCATGCCTTGATGTTATTTGAATCACCATTGGTAAAGAGTCCTCAGCTATTTAAAGTGCCCAGAGGAAGCTACTTAATCCTTAGGTCGCCTAAGAGGAGGTATTATGGATAATTCAATCGTATTGAAAGAAGAGTGAAATAATAATAGATGGAGTTAGTATCATTGTAGAGAACATTACTCTAGACGAAATTAGATTGCGGGTATGATAAGAATTACTTAACACCTAAGTTAACACAGGGACTATATTATCCACGACTTTGAAATCCAGCGATTGGGGTGTTAGTATAGCCATAGTAGTTGATATGGGAAATTCGAGAGCAGACTTTGTGGTAATTGATACAGTACAGGGTGAATTAACTGCTCACGTTATTAAGTCTCATTTGGAAAGTGAAGGAATCCCTGTTCTATTGCAATATGAGAGTGCCGGTGTAATATTTGGACTGACTCTGGATGGTCTAGGAGAAGTAAGGATATTGGTACCACAGGACCTTGTTGAAGAGGCAAAGCATATAATCAAGCTAAGCGAGTAATCTTTACCTTCACTATCCACCTAGCTACAACTTTGTGTCTAATGTGTACATAGTATGAACAGAACACATTTCCTTTGACTTAAAAGCAAAAACACCAAAGACATTTCTAACCTTCAGCAGTTTTACCATCAATTCTAATTTTATAATATCATTCCGCAGGCACACGGGTTTATGATATAGTATAAG
>CAZMJZ010000154.1:0-2731 GCA_964566845.1 uncultured Dehalococcoidales bacterium
ATCGTTTTCTGTGCCAACCGGAAGATAGCCAATGAGTGGACGCGGCATTTCTTTACGGCAGTATGGGACCTGCGGCAAACCAATGAGCTAAAATAAGGTCACTTTCAGATGAAAAGTGTAGGAAGTAGAGCATTCAAGTATCGGGCGAAAAGGACGGCTAAAGCGAGAGTGCTTCGTATCTTGAGTCCTCGTCTTTACCCACCCAATAGCGCCTGAGGTGTCGAGCCACGCAGCGGCGAACTCGGCCAGTTTCCCCCAGGACTCGGTGTGAGTGCAGGTAATAAGTGATGATTTGTTTGGTGATGTGTTATCATTGTTGATAACAAGTGGGGAGGAGTGCCTTGTATATTAGGCTCAAGTTTTTAGGAGCAGCCCAAAATGTTACCGGCTCACGATATTGCATTGAGATGAACGGCACCAATATCCTGGTTGACTGTGGTCTTTACCAGGAAAGGGAATTCAGAAGCAGAAACTGGGAGCCCTTCGCAGTACCACCAAGCACCATAGACGTTGTTCTGCTGACGCACGCTCATCTTGACCACTGTGGGCTGATCCCTAAGCTAGTTCGTGAAGGTTTCCGGGGTAGAATCTACGGGACGGCTGCCACTTGCGATATTGCTGAAATAATGCTTCTAGACTCGGCAAAACTGCAAGAAGAAGATGCTGAATTCAAAAGAAGAAGACATGAGCGAGAGGGTAGAAGAGGTCCCTACCCTGAAGTTCCACTCTATACGATTGATGATGCCAAGGCTTCCTTATCTTTGTTCTCTTCTGTGAGATACGAGCAGCCTGTTGAATTAGGCGACGGAATTTTAGCCACATTCTACGATGCTGGTCATGTACTTGGGGCATCAATGATAAAGATCTCAATAGACAAAAATGGGCAAGAAAGAACAGTCCTCTTTTCTGGTGATGTGGGCAGGTGGAATAGACCCATACTGCGAGATCCGACCCTTTTTGATGAAGCTGACTATGTTGTGGTTGAATCGACTTATGGTGACAGGCTACACGAAAGCCCATCGGATATTGGCAATCACCTTGCGGAGGTAATAAACGCGACCTTAAAAGCCGGCGGTAACGTAGTTGTACCAAGCTTTGCCCTGGAGCGGGCTCAGGAAATCCTCTACCATCTTAATCTGCTCGTCAACGAAGGCCGCATACCACGAATAATGGTTTTTCTTGATAGTCCGATGGCAGTAAACATCACTGACATATTCGCGCATCATTCAGACCTCTATGATGAGGAGATGACAAAATTGGTCAGTCTCAACAAATCACCGTTTGATTTGCCCGGTTTGAAGATGGTCAGGACAGTGGACGAGTCAAAAGCAATCAACTACATCAGAGGGAGTGCCATAATAATTGCTGGCTCAGGAATGTGTACTGGCGGAAGGATAAAGCACCATCTTGTAACAAATATTTCACGCCCAGAAAGCACGATACTTTTCGTGGGATATCAGGCAATAGGCACTCTTGGGCGCGAGATCGTTAACGGTGCCAAGGAGGTCAGGATTCTCGGGCAACACTATCCGGTAAGGTCAAGAGTGACCCAGATACATGGGTTCTCTGCTCATGCTGACAGAGATGAACTACTCAGGTGGCTGTCGGCACTGAAGAGATCTCCAAAGCACGTGTTCGTTACTCATGGTGAGCTTGAAGTAGCCAAAGGTTTCAGCGCATTCTTGAGAGGAAAGACCGGGTGGTCTGTATCAGTGCCGGAATACAAGGCGGAAGTTGTTCTGGATTGAGCACCTTGAGAATTAACCAACACTAGACCCCAGCCAGGTCTTCTATGGCTGAGATGCCTAGAATATCGTGGTTAATGATCTGATATGGAGGATGAAATGCCATACGAATATGAAATAAATGAACTTGCCAAAGAAGAATCCTGGCGGATGTTTCGCATAATTGGGGAGCTGGTGGAAGGTTTCGACAACCTTACAGATGTGGAACCAGCAGTGAGCATATACGGATCAGCACGTATCACGCCGGGTGATGAGCTTTATGCCCAGACAAGAGAGATAGCCCGTCGGCTCGGAGAGATGGGCTTCTCGATAATAACTGGTGGTGGGCCTGGTGTTATGGAGGCAGCCAACAGAGGGGCGCTGGAAGCCGGAGTCAAATCTGTCGGACTAAATATCCAATTACCTCAGGAACAACTCTCCAACGTCTACACTACAAAATCAATAACGTTTAACCACTTTTTCGTTCGGAAGATCATGCTCGTGAAGTATGCATCCGCTTTTATCATGATGCCCGGCGGACTTGGCACCCTTGATGAAGTAACTGAGGTGCTAACCTTTATGCAAACGCATAAGATAAAGCCCTTCCCAGTGGTGTTATTCGACAGCAAATATTGGAAGGGATTTCTTGACTGGCTTCGGAGTTCTGTCCTGTCCAGAGGGTTTATCTCTGAAGCTGATTTCGACCTTCTGAGGGTTTACGACCATCCTGATGAGGCAATTGAGGCGGTGCGGGTTTGGTATGCAAAGCAAGAGATTGTAGGTAGGAAGGCGATACAAACGTGACGAATGTCGGTAATGTCACGTTCTGGCTTTATGTATCTTTCTGTTTTACCTAAGTCATCCCTTATATTTCTTTCGTATCAATAATCCGTTATAGACCAGTGTGTGAGAAGTTTAGCCATTGTCAAGGGTAGAGATGAATTAAAATTGGGAGGATGTCAGTCTATGGTAATGAAGATACCGTCGCTCCATTGGGGTAAAGGCTT
>CAZMJZ010000155.1:0-2627 GCA_964566845.1 uncultured Dehalococcoidales bacterium
ATACCACGGTTGAGCAATGGTATGACCTCCTTGGCACTCTCCCTATGCGGCATAGCTGAGAAGACCAAATCAACTTCCCCCAGCTCGGTTTCAATAGTCAGGTCCAGGCAAGACAGATGAGGGAAAACCTCGCCCAACTTTTGCCCGGCAGTACTCCGCCCGGTAACTGAGGTAAGCTCTATCTGTGGATGCTGGTAGAGTAGCCTTGCCAGCTCAACACCAGCGTAACCAGTAACATTAATAATGCCTACCCTGCTTTTGCTCATTAACCTTTGCCTCCCTCAACGCTGCTTTCCAGAGCCGCTAGCCGCTTCTTGGTGCCGATGACAATTAGTCGGTCCCCGTCTTCAATAGTTTCTTCTCCTGACGGGTTAATCATAAGATTGCCGTCCCTCTTACTTATTGCCAGAACCGTAGTCCCAGTGCTGTGATGAGCTGCCTCTAAAGTTAGACCTACCAGAGAGGAACTGCTACCTACCTCTATATTCTCCATCTGTAACTCCTGCCCAGGACGATGGGCTACAGTGTCAATAAAGTCAACAACTGCTGGACGCAGGGCTAGCATAGCCATGCGCCGACCACCAATGGCATGTGGAGATATAGTGCGGTTAGCGCCAGCCCTTTTCAGCTTAACCTCGCTACCAGAGGAGCAGGAGCGAGCCTCGATAAATAAATCCGAGCGGAGTCCCCGAGCTGATAGGGTTATATAGGTGTTATCACTATCACTACCCACTGCCGCTACCAGACCGCGAGCCTGCTCAATGCCGGCTTCCTTCAGCACTTCATCATTGGTGGCATTACCAAGTAAGCAAAGATAGCCCTTTCCCTTAGCTTGCTCAATAGTAGCTTGATTACTGTCAATAACGATAAACGGGGCACCTTCCTCATTAAAAACATGAGCTATCTCTTGTCCAACTCTACCGTAACCACAAAGAATGAAGTGTCCTTTCAGTTTGGCAATATTAGCTTTCATCCGTCGCCTCCCTAGTGTGGTACCAAAGTGACCTTCTATTATAAAGTCTACGAATGAGCCTATAGTATATAGTGCCCCACCAACGCCGCCCACAATTAAGAAGATACTAAAAATCTGTCCACTAGAAGTAAGGGGATGAACCTCAGTATATCCCACAGTGGTTATGGTTATAATAGTCATATAAAGGGCATCGGTAAATGACCAGCCCTCAATAACCATATAACCGATAGCCCCAACTGCTATAATAATAACAAGAGTACATACCCCCCATAATAATCTTCGTGCCGGGTTCATCTAACTACTTGTGGTTAAACTTTTACTCCCTTATCTGATTGTAGCTTAGAGCATTTTATCACAAGCTTGCTATAGATTTACACTAGCCTTTGCCTTCCCTAAGACCGCTAAGGATATGCTGAATCTCAAGGCTGGTTAAGCCAAGCCGGTGCAGAGTGTGGCGGGTTATCTCCAGGCTGGCTTCAAACTCGGGGCGGACCAATTCAGAAACACCAATGCCTTTTAGCAGTTCAGCATCGGCATCACGGTGAACACGAGCTACTATATCAAGCTTGGGATTGATTATCAGGGCATTTCTGGTGGTTAATTCTACAGCCATAAAATCAGGGAAGGTGCAAATAAGAATACGTGCCTTTTTTAGCTGAGCATGGGCGAGTATCTCAGGATTACTGGCATCTCCGTAGATGCAGGGAATCTCCCTGGCGCGTAATGCCGAGATGACCTGGGGGTCAAGGTCAATAACCAGGTAGGAAAATTTTCGACGCTCTAGAACCCTTGCCAGACTGCTTCCAATCCGACCGTGCCCACAAATTACGGCATGTCCCGATAGCTGCCATTGCTGACTTTGCCAACCCGGGTCAGGACGTGATGCTACCAGCCTGCCTAGTCTCTCTCCCTGGCTGAGACGCCGATAAAGGAGCGAAGCAAAACTTAAAGCAAAGGGGGTCAGCACCATAGTGATGATGGCACTGGTTAAGGTCAGGGAGTAAATATCTGGCGAGATGATACCGGCTTCCAAGCCCATTCCAGCCAGGACGAAGCTGAACTCACCTATCTGTATTAGTCCCATACCGACAAAAAGTATTGTCTTGGGGCTGTAGCCGAAGAACCAGGGAATAAGGGAGCAGATGATAAATTTAATCACGATTATGGCTATTACAACTATGGTGACAACAATTGGATTCTCCACTACAAAGTGGAGGTTAGCGAGCATACCCAGGGAAACAAAAAAGAGGGCACCGAAGGTATCGCGCAGGGGGACAATATCGGCGAAAGCCTGACGGGCGAAAGCCGATTGACCAATCAGTAACCCGGCAATAAAAGCGCCAATGGCGGTGGATAAGCCGAAGAAGTAAGCGCCAAGAGCTGCCACCAAACACAGGGTAACTACAGTTAGCAGAAACAGCTCTCTGGAACGCCCCCCTGCCACGCGTCCCAGCAGCCAAGGCAATCCCCATATACCCAGAACCAGCATCACCCCAATAAAAAGCACTGCCTTAAGGACGGCAATACCCAGAGGAAACCATAATTCCTGGCCGCTACCCATAGCGGGCAAGATTATCATCAGAGGCACAAGGCTAAGGTCTTGCACCAGAAGAATTCCTATCATAACCCGACCGTGCCGTGAGTCAAGCTCCCC
>CAZMJZ010000156.1:0-2551 GCA_964566845.1 uncultured Dehalococcoidales bacterium
TAGCCAGTAGCCCAATTAGCCCCACTCCAGGCAAAAGAGGGGGTAAGGCAGACATCACCAGCGCCGGGTGAAGGCGCTTGCAGTAATGGTGGCTCCGGTGTTGGTGTCGTTGGTTCTAGAATAGTAGTAAAGATGCCAGTATCACTCCACGGACTATAGCTATCAGACCCGGTAGCCCTTACCTTCCAGTAGTAGGTTGTGTCGTAATCAAGGTCTATATTGCACAACCAAGCAGCAGCCGGCAGGGCATTCGTACCCAGTTTTGAAATAACCTGGTGAATGAAGTTATTATCCTCAGCCAGGATAAACTCATAGCCAGTAGCCCAATTAGCCCCGCTCCAGGCAAAAGATGGAGTCAGGCAAACATCAGTGGCGCCAGGTGATGGCGCTTGGAGTAATGGTGGCTCCGGTGACGGTGCCGTTGGTTCAGTGACAGTGGTGAAAATGCCAGTATCACTCCATGGACTATAGGTATCAGACCCCATAGCCCTAACCTTCCAGTAGTAAGTAGCATTGTAGCCAAGCTCCGTATCACACTGCCAGGCAGTGGTTGGCAATGCTTTACTACCGGTCATTGATATCAAAGGACTAGAGAAAGAGTCATTAATGGATACCACCAGCTCATAGCTATTTGCCCAAGGTGTGGAACTCCACTGGAATAATGGTCTTAGCCCTACGTCACTAGCACCAGCTTCGGGGCTATAGAGAGTTGGGGAACTAATAGAAGTGGTGAATGACCACTTAGGTGACCACCGGCTTAATACTGGTTCAATTACTCTAGCTCGCCAGTAGTATCTAGTAGCTGGCTCAAGTGGTGGCAGACGGGCTGAACTGGCTCCAGTATCACCCTCAAAACCAGTAGGAACACTGGAGAAATCCCGGTCATAGTCAAGCTGCCAGTGGTATTGGGTAGCACCGGTTAATACCTCCCAGTCAAGGATAACATTGGTGATTTCGTAGTTGATAATAGTGCCTGTGCCTGATGCCTTGTTAGGTGGTAAGACAAGGGTAACCGGCACTGCTAAATTATCAGTATAGGTCATCAGCCTGGCATTAGTGTTATCAATTGACCATAGCTGGTTGTCATGAAGCCACAATCCAGCCAACTTAGCTCCATCATCAAGACCGCGGGTTACTGTCTCAAACGTTGGCGCCAGTATGAATGTTGGGTTAAGGCAGCGCTCCATACCACCATCAGCCTTGAAATTGGTGGCATATAATGTGCCATCAGCCGACACCACCAGTTGACCAACAATACCACCAGCAGGGCTATCTATGCCTTCCCACTCAGTGCTTTTACCAATAATAAAGCGGTAGACACCGTTACCTGGCGTATTACTGGCGGCATAAATGGTGTTATTGTTACTGTATTGAGGGTCGAAGGCAACGGCTATGGAGCCAGCGAGGGGTGGTGAGGTAGCATCCGGTGGCAATGGCTCAAATGAAATGCCATTATCACGAGACCAGTAGGCCCAGCCATTGGTATTACCCACCAGGATAGTCTCGTCCTGCGTATAATTAGGCGATAGGGCTATAGAGTTTAATGACTGGGCGCCAGCTACTGACCCGGTAGAATAGCTTAAGCCACTATCAGTTGTTTGGTAGACCAGACCGTTACTGCCATCATAGCTACCGATAAACAGCGTATTATCATTGACCACTGCCCATATATCTATAGTGAACGCAGTACCCGTGGTGGGGTCTTGGGTCAACCTGGGTTGGTCAAAGTTCTCTCCATTATCGGTCGACCTCCATATTGCTGGATTGCCGTTACTAGTTCCGGCTAAGAATACTACCTGATTGCCATATTGAGGCGAAAGCTCAACTAGATTGATACCGTCTACATCAGGTAAGATGCTGTTGAATATCTCTTCCCATGTAGTACCGCCATTCAGGCTGCGCCACAAGCTATGCTCTCCACTCCAGGTTAGTAAAAACAGGGTATTATCCCAGCTATATCTGGGGGATATGGCTACATCAATGATACTGCCGATACCAGCCGGAATATTGACCCTAGACCACTTATCTTCATCCGGGGCGGCAACTGCTGGAGTGATAGGAATAATCGAGCCAAGTACATCCAGCAGCAAAATGAGCACTACGGCAAATTGTATTTTTGCCATTTAGCGCATTTTAACTTTATTTTAACACAAAAGTCAATATATTAATCCTTATTTTCCTTCCCGGCGTCTCCCTTTTCGTCATTACGAGGCATTTACCCCCTCTTCGTCATTGCGAGGCGTAGCCGAAGCAAACTCGGAGATGGATTCCTCGTCCTTCCAGCGAAGGACTCGGAACAAGCTCCGCAATCACTATGATTACCCCACCACCGAGATTGCCACGGTCGCCTAGGCGACCTCGCAATGACCCCACAATATTGTCATTGCGAGGAGTCCTTCACTCGGAGTGAAGGACGACGAAGCAATCTCCAGAACGCCCCACCACCGAGATTGCTTCGCTCCGCTCGCAATTACCAGGGAAAGGAGTTATTTGACCCTAATCACCTAACGAATATATACTATTGACAAGGCGGATATACCAGCTATAATAG
>CAZMJZ010000157.1:0-2551 GCA_964566845.1 uncultured Dehalococcoidales bacterium
TTGTGGAAGTCCTTGATTTTGGTCTTGTTCTTCTGGTCTTCAACGGAGCCTTTCAATATTTCCTTCTCCAGCCAATTAAGAAAGCCCTTAATCTTCGCTTGTTTTTCCTTGTTGAGCCGGGTCATCTGCTCGGCGAGGAAAGCCAGCAGGTCATGGACTACATCTGACTGCTCCTGTTCCATGTCCGGGGTGCCATCTACTTTTTGAGGCAAGCACTGGGCTACAAAAGTAAGAACCTTATTCCAATCCTGACTCTGGAGGTATTCTTGATATAGCTCTTTACCTTGCTCTAGCAGTTGCTTCCGTGCTTGTTCTGTAGTAGTGAAGTTGATACGGCGTATGGGGAGAGCTCGCACCTCATCCCCCGATACATGGTTATTGGTACTCGTCACTTTCAAGCGCCAGTTCAACAGCTTTGAATTTAGTATGGCAAGCAGGTAATAGCGCTCCACATTAAAGCTACATATATAGTTCACTGTGTGGCCCAAAAATATGTTCTGTGGGACACAAGCACAATTTAACCGTCTCTCTAGTTGCATATTAGCCACTTCTTGAAACGCTATACGCTCTTGCAAATGGTGTTGAGCCTTGATAGATTCGCCTGCTTTAGAAATGTATCTTGCCTTGTCAATCCAACCTTGTTTGCCTGATATTCTATCCAACTTAGACATGTATCTCTCTAAGTGGTCACCTCGCACAAGTAAAGTACCTGTGTCAACAGTACTTAGGCAATCGGCAAAGACGGTAAGATTCACTTCACCCTGGAATATTTCGGCCAAGGCTAAGTCATCTGGAGAAACCAAAGCAGGCCATTTATGAATTTTACTCAACATGCCCCACGCCGACTGAGGCACGGATGGTATGCTGAGATTAGCAGGGTCAATCGATTTAATCGAGTCAATTGAAATGGTGAAAGATTTGGAGTTTCGGAGGTCATCATCATTCGTCAAATCTGTGGCTAACGAGATTGTACAGGGGCCTCTTCCCCGTTTTGAAATCAGTACACATACGGACTGTATTACATCTTCAAAGACATGCGAACTTTCAGGAAATACATAGAAGCTCGCTTTCTCTGAATTTTGAAGCAAAAGCCTTCTTAAAGGCGTAGCAGTTTGATCGGCTAGAATAGTAGCGGGAATAATGAAGCCAAAATGTGCCCCTAATGGTAGTAGCGAATATGCCTTTTCCACCATTAAACGGTACAGATTTTGCTTTCCTTTAGCTACTACTGAGACCTGGGCAAAAAATGCTATCTGTTTTTCTATAGTTGGGTCTTTGGTTTCCTTTACTGAGAGGACCTCGTAAGGGGGATTCCCCATCACAGCATCAAAGCCGGGATTAGCTTTACGGTTGCCCTGCTCATCGTAAAAGACCTCGGGGAACTCCAGCTCCCAGTGAAAGAAGTGTTTATCATCCTTTATTTTAAGAGCATTCTTAACGTATTTCGCTTGAAGTAATTTCCCCCAATCTGGTTCAGATGACTGCAAATTATCCACAAGTTTATTGTAATCATCCCAAGCGATAGTATTTTCAAAGTAAGAACTTGTCCATACATCAGCTAATAAGCGGAAACGCTGAATATCATACTCAAAGTCTTTATCCCATGCCTGCTTATTCTTTACGTCTTCCAGTTTATCCGTAGGCGTGTGTGCAATAAATGACCGATTTTCAAGCAGTTTCCCTAATTTTGTTATGAACGCTTGGTCAAATAAGCGGTACTGGTCTTTAGGTCTACGGCTGAGGTCAATGACCTTTCCCTTCTTACTTTTCGCTTTAGGTATCTCATCCAGGTTAGCTACCTTAGCGCCAATGAGGCTGTTACCCACCCGCAGGTGATGGTTAAGGAATGAGAGTGGCTTGGACTTAGCCATAGTGCTCAGCCACAGCGTAAGTTTGGCAAGTTCAACAGCTAAAGGATTCAGGTCAACACCATAGATACAGCTTTCCACCACCCGCCGGCGGTAATAGGTTAGTTCCGACTCTTCAGTAAGCTCTGTTGGTGACTCGATATACGGGTCAGTGGCAATAGCTTAAGCCAGAAAGTCAGTAGCCCGGGCGAGGAAATGGCCGCTGCCCATGGCTGGGTCAAGTATCTTCAGGGAAAGGTAGGGTTCAAGCAGTCGCTGGTGCTCCTCGCTTATATTGCGGTCATATTTATCCGTCGGCTCCAAGCCCTGCTTTTGTTCCTTCAGCTTCTGCCATCCGACAATTGCCTTGTCAATCTCTGGCTTTAGAGCTTTGAGCTTATTCTGGGATTCCTTCACCAGTGGGTCAAGGGTATTCTCCACAATGTAATTAACGATGTACTCCGGGGTATAGTAAGAGCCGCTGGCCTTCCGTTCGCCCTTATCATTGGCAAGATATAGTTCATCCTTTTTATAGGCTATCTTCTTATCAGTGTGTTTATCAGCCGGGGCATATTTTATGCTGCCCTTTTCCTTTATAGTAACCAAATCGTACGGAGCAAGGCGCGGCTTAAACTCCAGAAGACCTTCATAGATACTGCCCAAATGGCGCTCACTCAGGGTGTTATAGTCAACGGCAACCACTC
>CAZMJZ010000158.1:0-2528 GCA_964566845.1 uncultured Dehalococcoidales bacterium
GGTATATCACAGTTCTCAGGAACATCGTGTAATAAAGCTGCCGCCAGAGAACTGGCATCAAGCTGTAGCTCAGCCAAGAGTAAAGCCACCTGTAGTGGATGCTCTATATAGGGTTCGCCTGACTTACGTACCTGCCCCTGGTGCGCTTTTGAGGCAAAATCATAGGCATCTTCAACTACAGTTATCTTCTCCCGTGGAAGATACTCCCGAGCCTTATCTATAAGCTGATTAAGAGTCATTGCCTATCTCAATTGCTACCTTTTACTTAGGGTGTATATAAACAAGTCCAATAGCCCAAGGCTAAGGACATCCTTCTATATTTCATCCGCCCGAGTTGTCTCCGAAGTCAAGATGTCCCTCAATTCTAGCGATTCCTGATAGCTCAAGATGACAAAATTCCATTTCGTCAAGAGTTCCTGTCTCCGCCCGTTAGGGTTTCCATTTGTCTTAAGTATAACGCAACAGGGAGATTAGTGTAAAATCTAGTTTCACCTTTACAAGTACAGCCATAATACTGTATTCTAGCTTAAAATGCACCCGGAGAAATATTAGATTTTCCCGGGAATCAGCTAAACTAAGGAGAAAAATAAGGTTATATCGGGCACCACGGGGAACCTCAGATATTCTACCCAAAGAGCAAGCATATTGGCGCTATATAGAGCAAGAAGTGGCTAATATTTGCCAGCTCTATGGCTATGAGCGTATTGACGCCCCAGCCTTTGAGGATACTCAGCTTTTCTCCCGCAGCGTGGGTGATGGAACCGACATTGTAGAAAAGCAAATGTATACCTTCCAGGACAGGGGTGGTGGACAGATAACTCTGAGACCAGAAGGCACAGCGTCAGTGTGCCGAGCCTATCTGGAACATGGGCTGCATAATTTGCCACAACCGGTAAAATTGTATTATCTCGCTTCCATTTTTAGATATGAAAGACCCCAGGCAGGAAGATACCGTCAACACTATCAGTTTGGTTATGAGGCTATCGGCGATGATGACCCTGCCCTTGATGCTGAGGTCATTGATATGGCGTGGCAATTCTTAGTCACTCTGGGTCTTCGCCACCTATTACTCCACCTCAATAGCATTGGTTGTAAAAAGTGTCGACCAGGATATTTAACCGCCCTGAAGGATTACTACACTAATTACACACGTGACCTGTGCTCAGACTGCAAAACCAGGCTAAAGAGAAACCCGCTTCGCCTACTCGACTGCAAAAAGCCATTATGCCAGCAAATAGCCAATTCTGCTCCCAGAAGCATCGATTACCTTTGCCAGCAATGTGATAACCACTTCAACCAACTGAAGAGATTCCTGGAACTACTTGAACTACCCTTCATAGTAAATCACTGTCTAGTTCGAGGGCTTGACTACTACACCAGAACAGTATTTGAGATCCAGCCTGAGGCGGAAGGTGCACAAAGCACTCTCGGTGGTGGGGGACGATATGATGACCTGATTGAGGAACTGGGGGGTAAACCTACCCCGGCTATTGGCTTCGCCACTGGCTTAGAACGAATAATACTCAACTTAAAGAAACAGTATATCCCAGTCCCGGCTCTACCCAAACCCCGAGTTTTTATCGCCTATATGGGTAATCAAGCTAAAGATAGGGCGATAAAGTTAGCCTCCACGCTGAGAACGAACGGCATCGGTGTAATAGAAACCGCAGGTTCAAAGAGCTTAAAAGCTCAATTGAGACAGGCAAATACTTTGGGGGTCCATCACACGGTAATTATTGGCGACGAAGAGGTTAATGCTGACACGGTAATACTGCGAGATATGACCACCGCCCAACAAAAAACTGTTCCCGTTGGTGAACTACTAGAGTTCTTAAAATAAATGTTGGCAATACACCTTTGACACAGACCCTTCACAGGCAATATAACAATGTTTGTGAAGGTGTCGAGACGATGGTTATTAAAAATACAGCGACCGAATTTAAAGGCATTTACATTGCTCCTGAAGCCGCACTCTACCTTACTGCTACTCTTAAAGGTGATGTCCATATTGAACGCCCTGTTTATCACATTCATTCTAGGAATCTGATTCGCTGAATTAGAGCGAGTCTTAATGCCTCCCGAATTGAGGTATGTTGCAGCGAGGGAGTTGGTAATTAGCTTTGAAAACCTTGTATCTATGCGTGTCATCGCCATATTAAGGTCACTGGGTATATCTTGGAATAAAATTCATAGAGCTGAAGATTGGTTGCGTAGAGAAACAGGATATCCCCGCCCATTTGCAATTGAGCGAGTGTGGACTGAAACGGAAGGTGTTTTTGCAGATTTCCCCGTAGGTTTCATAATCTACAGCCTGTGGAAGACATGATGTTTGTGCGCCACAATGGTATCAGTATAGCTAGCATATGAACACCAGCGGGATATAAGAATATCCCAGGTTCTTACGAACAACAGAGCTGTTCTTAGTCTCCACAAGACCATTATCATTGGTATGCCTGGGTCTTGATTTAGTAAAACATATAAGCAGTTTATTCAACAGCCTGGCTACTACATGGTTTACGAATTCAGAG
>CAZMJZ010000159.1:0-2528 GCA_964566845.1 uncultured Dehalococcoidales bacterium
TTACTGATGAGAATGTAATAATCGGTTTTATCGGGATTCTAAGGCCGTGGCATGGGTTGGAGCTTTTACTTCAAAGCTTCAGTTTAGTGGCAAGGAGCAAAGAAAATGTTCGCCTATTAATAGTGGGTGATGGCCCCATTCGACCAGAGATAGAGAAAATAATTAGAAATATGGGTCTTTCGAGTAAAGTGTCTATCACAGGGCGTATTCCTCATGCCCGTGTACCTGACTATGTAAACCTGTTTGACATTGCAGTTAGCCCGAAGGCTACATTCTACGCCTCGCCGATGAAAATTCTGGAATATATGGCATCTGGCAAAGCAGTGGTGGCGCCTGATATGGAAAATATCAGAGATATAATTGTTGACAAACTGAACGGTGTTTTGTTTGCGGCAGGAGACTCTTCTGCATTAGCCGATAAGTTGAAATTACTTGCAGATGATAAGGCTTATAGGGAGCAATTGGGATTCAACGCACGCAAAACTGTGATTGAGCAGAGAAACTGGAGGGCAAATAGTAACATTGTATCTAACTTGATTCAAAATGTATGGCATAGAAATTGCTTAAACACAACCTTAGAGCATTGATCTATTAATTTTGTATGGAGGGACTATTATGTTGATTAATAAAATAAAGAGAACTGGTATTTGCCTTTTTGTATTATGTTTTTTATATATATTCTTCTTTGGTTGCGAGGTTGTATATGCAAGTATGCTGGCTGATTTCGAGGATGGTACTCTGAACACTGACACAGGAGGGTATTTTCGAGAATATGAAGGCGACCGTACTCATGGTCCGGATTATCAAGAGGTCGATGTGGATTCCACGCAAGGGGCTGGAGCTACCGGAAGCTGTATGAAAGATACGGTAACTGAGGGCAATATTTACATTATATATTATACCAGTGGTTCATCGAGGCCATTGATTTCACAGGCGAGCGGAGCCAACAGATTGACGTTTTACATGAAACTTCCCGAAAATTACACTTTGGGTAGTGATTCCAACTTCCATGTAGGGACTTATACCAGAGATCCGATAAACGGAGATCCCTTTCAGCTTGGTTCTCATTATTATCATTTACTTAATATCCCAGGTAGTTCCTACTGGACTAAAGTTATCTGCAATACCCATCCTAATCACCAGACAGGGGTCAAGACAGACCCGGGAGACAATCCGCAATCCTGGAATTATTATGATGGTTTTACTAGATTTTACCTGGACATGGTGCCCCAAAGCCCTATACCCCTTCCATGGTCAGGCTATTTTGATGAGGTCAGGTTTTATACAACTAGTGAGCCAGAAAATGATGAAACCATAAATAACATTGCATGTAGCTACTTTGGGAATGGTCACTTTATGATTAGCTGGCATGGGAACTCGCAATATATTCATAATGGACACCGATATGAAGTAAGATATTCGAAGTCACCAATCACAAACGCGAATTATTCTTCGGCAGCCCAATGTCCAGGAGGCCCATTTAGTTTAGCCACTGGTGCTTACAATTGGATTAAGGCAGATTTCACTATTAGTGACTCTACAAGGTATTATTTTGCCATAAAAGATCTTGATTCAAGTAGCCCATATGTTTCTAAGATTGACTATCAAACAGACTATGGGCCTCCATGTTCCCCAACAGGGCCGCATATAACCTCCACCAACATTTCAGGTGATAATCTTGATGTGACTCTTGAGTGGGATGCCAACACCGAGCCTGATCTTGATTATTATGTGGTGTATTGGGGAACATCCTCAGGAGCTTATACCAATAACAGTGGGAATATTGATAAGAGCATAACGACTTACACTATTCAGGATCTTCCTAAAGACCAAACCCATTTTTTTGCTGTCACTGCCTATGATAACGAGATACCATCACTGGAGAGTGACTATTCCAATGAAGTAGACACGAAAGCCCCCCAGATCATCTCTCCGCCTACAGTCACCTCAATAACTGATACAACCGCTACTATCGAGTGGACGACAGATGAGCCCGGAAACAATGAGGTGCAATACCAATACGGCAGCAGCAGTACGTGGGGTTGGGATGATTATTTGATGAAAGTGACTGATCCAAGCATGGTAACCAGTCACAGTGTTGACATCCCACTTAGTACTGAAGAGACCTGTTATTATATGGTGGGTTCTACCGATGCAGGTGGCGCTGGTCCAAACATCAGTGATACAGACAACAATCCCTCAGCTGAGTTCGATTTTTTTATGAACCAAGACCCTGACACTGATCCCCCTGTCATTACATTACCACCCACTGTTACCTCCATAACAAATACGACAGCGGTAATCGAATGGAAGACCGATGAGCCAAGTACCAGTGTAGTGCAATACGATGACAACAGCAGTACCTGGGGAAATTACCTATGGAGTAAATCTGATACCAGCTTAGTGACCACCCATAGTGTGACCCTGACAGGGCTTATGGCAGACACCCGATATTATTTTCGGGTTGGCTCCACCGATGGGTTCAACAATGGCCCTACTACCTCAAACGAGGTGAATTTTATAACTGA
>CAZMJZ010000160.1:0-2518 GCA_964566845.1 uncultured Dehalococcoidales bacterium
CTCCATGGTGGTTAAGGGTAAAGGAAATCTCAGTGCCTTGGCTCTTACCCACCCAATTCCTCTGCATGAGCTTTATGCGCTCCGGCCAGTCAATACCATCATGCTGCATAAGCTTATCAGCATATTTGGTAATTCGGAAAAACCACTGTTCCAAATCCCGTCGGCTCACTGGTGCCCCACAGCGCTCACAGAAGCCCTCCACTACCTGCTCATTGGCCAACACTGTCTGGCAGCGAGGGCACCAGTTAACCGGAGCCTTACCCCGATAAGCCAGACCATTCTGGTATAACTTTAAAAAGAACCACTGTGTCCACTTGTAATACTCGGGTAGGCAGGTAACCACTTCCCGGCTCCAGTCATAGATAGCGCCTATACTCTTGAGCTGGCGGCGCATATTTTCTATGTTTTGCATTGTCCACGTGAAGGGGTGAATACCCCGGCTAATAGCTGCATTCTCGGCTGGCAAACCAAAGGCATCAAACCCCATAGGGTGAAGTACATTGTAGCCCTGCATTCGCTTAAACCGGGCATGAACATCAGACGGAGCCATGGCATACCAGTGACCAATATGAAGGTCACCCGAGGTATATGGGAACATGGTCAGAGCATAATACTTGGGTCGTGAGTCATCCTCACTAACCTCATACAACCTGTCCTCAGCCCATCTCTGCTGCCACTTCTTCTCTATTTCCTGTGGGTTGTATTTAACTACCATTTATCCTTCCCTACCAAATAGAATTCCTACACACAGAAGTATACAATAGGGAACCGTTTTTTGCCAAGCTGGGGAAAGAAGCTATAACTTTACAAAGCAAAGGAGGGAAAGCATTTAGATAAAGCCAAATTTATGGTGGAGCGAAGCAGGCAATAGAAGGAACATTGGCTTCAGCTTATTCTTATAACAGCCCGAGGAATCCCTCTCTGGTTAGCCCAGCATCCCGAATTAGAGACCTTAATAGACCCGGACCCAGCTCTTTATGTCTGGGGACTGATAACCTGTGTCCAGAGGGGTGTAATAAAATCATATGGCTTTCTTCAGTGTGGTCCCAAATATATCCAATCTTATGCATGGCTTTAACAAAATCGTCTCCTGAAATCACAGGGAGACGAGCCACTAGACAGCAACCTCCACCTCTTCAACCTCAGTTGTGGGTATTGGCTCTCCATGTTTACGCATACTGGCTATGTAGCCCCGTATAGCCTCCGCAATATTGGCAATAGCCTCTTCTTTAGTCTTCCCTTGAGAATGACATCCAGGAAAGGCGGGGCAACTGGCCACGATAAAGCCATCTTCATCTTTTTCCAGGGTCACTGCGAATTTGCTAATGTTGTACCCCACTACATTGGTGTCATAAGTTAATTCAAGGCAGCGCTCCGATATAATTATAGAGCCCTCAACGTAAATAGGTACAGATATCACTCTAGCCTCACTAACCTCAACATTCCTACGAGAATTAGTTGTATTGTTTGCACTTTGGGCAGAGAACAACAATATTTCTGATTTGCCCCCGGCGCACCTTCTCTGCGATTAAAGCCCCGCAGTTACCACTAATGTAATCTACATTTCCTTCACTCTTGAAGGCAGGGCTATCTTTAACCGGCTGAGAAACGTCCTTTTTTACACGTTAAATACGAATTTAAGCGAGCTTGTGACTCTGATATTAGCCCTGATATTCGTCGGTCAATCTCCTTTGCTGGCAGTCCAGATACTCTGGGTCAATCTGGTCACGGATACTGCTGTAGATATTCCGCTAGGTATGGAACCAAAGTTTGGTGATGAACTCAAGCAACCACCCCGGCACCCCAGCGTCGGCCTTATCTATCCCGGACTATTCATACGAATAACAGTAATGGCGATTTTGATAGGTTTGGGGACCTTCCTGATTTTCCACTGGGCTGAAACGAGAATGAATATTGAGGAAGCCCGGACGTTGGCTTTCTGCGCTATAGTCGCTTTTGAATGGTTAATGGCCTTCAGTGCCCGCTCAGATGAACACACAATATTCAAATTGGGTGTTTTCCGCAACCGTGCCCTCGTATTTTCTATTGGGCTGGCAGTATTATTTCAGATAGCAGTAGTTTATGTGCCCTTCCTGCAGATAGCTTTTGATACCTTTCCTTTAACGCTGGGTGACTGGGGTATTGTGGTGCTGGCTGCCGGAGGGCTATTTGCTTTTGAAGAAATCCGTAAAGCCATCTTTCCGAAACTCTATAGCTTTGGCAAGTACAACCCGATTAAGAGTGACTAAAATTTAACAGACAACACTCTGTCAGGCTAAGATTAGGAACCAAAATTTCTAGTAGACGATGACTTTTGGTTTGCAGAGAAGCTCTCACAGGGTCACGATTACTCAGATTGTTAGGCATTGGGCGAACTATGCTGGAGTCTTTTCCAGAAATTCAGTTACAGTTCGTGCTAATCTTAATTGCTCCTCTTCATCCAGGCTGAGCCCGATCTCTAGAGTGCGGATATACCGGTCTATTTGTGTATCCTCTCTTCTTAACCGGGCTAATTTCT
>CAZMJZ010000161.1:0-2518 GCA_964566845.1 uncultured Dehalococcoidales bacterium
TGTCTATCTCCTCCTGTTGACACCAGTCAGGTCTGGTTTCTATGCACAGCCCGGTACAGCGATGGTTAGCCGTTTCGTTAAGTCGTTTTGCCTCTTCTAGAGTAGAGGATTCTTCACCATTTAAGGCATCAAAGCAATCCTTAATGAACCGGTATTGATAATCCTTAGGATAAGCGAGGAAGGTGCCACCCATTACTATTAGCTCAACTTTATCCGTGGGGTGTCCCATTTCTGATATAACCTTGAGCCTGAGCTCAATCTGCTTCTTGGCATCATAGCCGCACCTTTTAGCCCGTAATACTGCTGGCGACTCTGGGGTATAACTCTGGGGTATAGCTGGATAAGTGGGGCAATATATGCATTGTCCCGGGCACTTCATAGGCAGGGTCATAACCGCTACCGGGGTAACGCCAGATATAGTTCTTGCAAATTTCCTCATGTTATGCCATAAACAGTCTAGCAGATTTGAGCAACAAACATAAATCACAATAGGAGGTAGAGATGACTACACCTGAGTGGAATATTTTTAGCAGGCTTGAGGAATTAGAGGATATAACCCTGAAGATTATGGAAAAAGCTGAGACTACGGCGCCCACTTTAAATGACATCGCCACCACAGCAAAAGATGCCAGAAACTTGGCAATATTTGGTGTTGCAATGAGTTTTGTGTCATTCGCTTTGTCAGCACACCTTGAGAATCCAAGAAAGCTGAAGGATAGTTACATTAAAGGTCTCAAACACCTACGTCTAAACCAAAAACTGTTGGAGGTGGTGGATAGCTCTCTAATTGAAATATGTGAGCTTCTCGAAGAAACCAAGACTGCTGGTAATTAAATAGGAGTTTAAGATGGGTTCCACCCCTCTTAATAAAAATCCTCCCCTTCCCCTTGAGGGGAAGGGGATAAAGCGGGTTCCCAGTAAAATCGAAGATTTTTCTGGGTGCTTAAAGGGGATAGGGTGACTAGAGACATATTTAACCAGATAGCTCCAGGCTGGTATAACTTTAGGCACTGGTCTATCTTCCGTAGTGAGCTAGAAGCACTGGCGCATAACTGGCAGAAAGGCAAGCTACTGAACATTGGCTGTGCCCATGGACCGGATTTTTTACCGTTTAAAGAGGGCTTTGACTTATATGGCGTGGACTTTTCTATCGAGATGCTGAAATTTGCCCGGAAATACTCAAAAAAATTCAACTTCGCCGTAGACCTATCGCTGGCTGATATTAGCCACCTCCCTTATGCTGATGAAACCTTCGACCGGGCAATCTCAGTTGCCACCTACCACCATATAAAAGGTAAGGAGGAAAGGCAAGCAGCACTAAATGAGCTGAGGCGGGTATTAAAGCCAAGCGGTGAAGCCTTTATCACCGTGTGGAACCGGTGGCAACCCAGATTCTGGTTGAGCCGCCGTGAGGTAGCTGTGCCCTGGCGAAAGAAGGACAAGACTATGTATCGCTACTACTACCTGTTCTCTTACCATCAATTAGAGCGGCTGGTAAAGAAGGCTGGCTTTGAGGTGGTCAAATCCTTCCCCGAAAGCTCCTACCGCTTTCCGCTCAAGTTCTTCTCCAGGAATATATGCCTGCTTGTGAAGAAAGGGAATGAGACTAAAATGCAGTAAATCTACTTAGTATTAGAGCGTAATATGCTATAATTAAATAGAAAGTATAAGCGGTGGTGACTGAAGTAATAAGTAAATTGAAGTGAGTTGGTTTGAAGAGCATATTAATTGGACTACTGTTATTGGTATAGTAGCCTCTTTATTATTATATTTCATATTATGCTTTATTTTCGGCTCAGCTCATAGCTCTTTGTTTTTATTCGGAGTATATGAGGACTTTGACATAGCCATTTATCGTATTTCAATAACCTCATTAATAATCTGCATTATTTCAATATCTCTTGTGGTTGCCTGGATGATTAAGAAAAAGAATAGAAGTTTATGGTGGTTGCTGTGTTGGCTCGTTCCATCTCCAGCAAATTATATCGTTTGGCTAAGTATGCAAAACCGAACCGGTGAAGCCCCGAAAGAATCTGATGAGGAATTTAAGAAGCGTATATGGCTAGAGTATCGCCAAGAGAGGGCACAAGCTAATCCTGAAAGGCAAGCTGAACTAGATAACCGAATGTCAGAATGGCAGGAGCTTATAGCTAGTGGCTGGACACCTATTCAATCTTACCAGTACTTAATAAACAGGAAACCCGCTGAATACTTATAGCTATTCCTGAGTCATAAAGGGGTTGAAGTGAGTAAAGATACTAAGGTTGTTTTGCTAATTCTGGCAATACTAGCTATTGCGGTTGTTATTGTGATTGAAATCATTTACGTGCCAGCAATACAAACACCTCCATCATCTTCATCGCCTCCAACATCTTCTGAATCAACACACTCAGAACCTCAAAAGCAATGGATTAAAATTAGGACTTTCGCCGGCGTAGGCGATAAAACTACAGCATTATTCAATATTTCCAGCAATAAATGGCGTATCAATTGGGCAGTAGAAACTAAAAGACCTGAT
>CAZMJZ010000162.1:0-2517 GCA_964566845.1 uncultured Dehalococcoidales bacterium
TGGCAGGCTTGCTTATTGTCATGGGAAACCTCCTGGCACTGACTCTATTTTTAGTATAATACCACTTAAATAATAATGGGCAGTGACTTATACGCCCATTGCCCATTATTTTTCTTGGTAACTGACCTATAATTAGATTTTAAGCGGTTAAGTGCCTCTCAGTACAGTTCGCAATGCCTCTTCCGACTCGGGGCTGGTAACAGCTATTATCCGGTCTTCCGCCTGAAGGATAGTATCGGCGGTAGGTATACGAGGATTCTGTCCCGTACCAATAATTAAAGACATGAAGCTTTGCGGTGGTAGCGAAAGTTCCTTTACTGCTTTGCCTACCGTAGTGGACTCAGGAGGGATTTTTACCTCTACAATCTCCAACCCCTTATCTCTGATGTCTAACAAGTGGGTCAAGGGGTGTGTTGGCACCTCTTGTTCTATGGCTTCAAGCATGACATCTGTGCTGCTTACAGTAACATCGATACCCAGTATCTTGAAGATAGCCTCGTTCTTTGGGTCGCTGATGCGAGCTATGGTTCGGGGCACATTAAATTTATGCTTGGCTACCTGGCAGGCAACCAGATTGTCTTCATCATCACCGGTTACAGCGATGAGCATATCAGCCCGTCCAGCTCCTACCTCACCCAAGGTAGCTGTCTCACAGCCATCCCCGCGGATACAAACACTGCCAAGTTCGTTACAAATGAATTCGCTTATATCTGCTGCCTTTTCCGTTACTAGTATTTCATGTCCTTCATCTAATAAGGCTTTGGCTAGGTGGTAGCCTACCTTGCCTCCACCAACAATGATAATATACATATTTCCACCTCATCCCTCTAGCTTTTCCTTGAGAATTTGGGCAAATATTGTGGTTGGGCTAAACGCTTCTATTCCCAGGGTGTTGTATAACTCCCGGCGTAACGGGTCATAAATACGGCAGAATACCTTAGGCACATTGAAGATATGTTTGGCGATTTGAGCTGCCATGACGTTACGGTTGTCTCCCTGGGTTATAGCAACAAAGGCATCTGCTTCCTCTATGCCTGCCTTTCTAAGTGATTCCTCATTGGTGCCGTCACCCAGTAGTGCTGTACCGCTGAAAACAGGTGGCAACCTTCGGAAACTATAAGTATCAGTGTCCAATACAGTAACTAAATGTCCATCGGCATCCAGCAGTATAGAGAGCTGAGCCCCTACTCGTCCACAGCCCATGATAACTACTTTCATATAGAAACTCGGTTACTCAATAGGTTGGTGATATAGTATAACATGACAGGGTGCATTTTTCAGCACATAAGGTACTATATTACCCAGGCTAAACTGTCCGAAGGACTTTTTATAGGTAACACCAATCAGGATTAGGTCAACCCCTTGCTCGACTGCTTCATCAACAATACTTGGCGCTACCTCACGACCTTGAAGTAGGTCGGTCTCCACCTCATAGTCTTGTTCCTCAGCGACACTCTCTATATGGTCTAATAAATCTTCAGCTTTTTTAATCTCAGATTCAATTTCGGCATCGAGTGGCAGAGAGCGTTTGACTGCAATTATATAAACTGCCCGGATTTTAGCCTTATTCTTCTTAGCCAACCGGCAAGCTAGCTTCATTGCCTCGCTATCAGCTTCAGAACCGCTTATTGGCACTAAGATATTGTGAAACTCCACTGCTTTCTATTCCCACTCATTATTGAGTAACATTTTATTATAATCCTGTTATCAGAAATCTACAATATCCTTATTTATTGGGTTCTGATTGCCTCAAGGCGGTATGGGTTAATGGCATGTGCTGTTTTCGCCGATAGAGATAGTAAGTAATTAAGCCAATAACCATCCATACAATGCCTACCCAACGGCTATAGGGTTGGGTAATGACTACTACTACCCATATTATGGAGGTGGCGGCTAAGCCGAGTATAGCGGTCATCGGTAGTCCTTGCCCCCTAACCTTGATATTCCAGCCGAGCCTGAAAGGGCGTGGTAATTCCGGTTTTTTTATTCGCAGACTGAGAATTGCGGCATGGGCTAGGGCAAAGCAGAGCAAGGAGCCAAATACATATAGTGCTCCCAAATCGGCAAAAAAGCCGGTGGTGAAGAATCCTGGAGTTAACACCAGAATGGATATCAGGCAAAACAAGATGATAGCAACATAAGGTGTTCGGAAACGGTGGTGGATACGACCTAAATTTGCCGGTAGCTGATGGTGCGAAGATAGGTTAAAGGCAAGGCGGGAGATACCCATCAGCCCGGCATTGCTAGCAGTAAGCAAGATGGAGGCTGCTAATATAGCAACTAATGGGGCGAATATAGATTGTAGGGTTGCTGAAGGTAGATTAGCTGCTATACCGGCTACCGGGTCTCTTGCCCATCCATTCACCGGGTCGCCCAGAATTTGAGGGGTCATTGCTGATAGGGCTACTATTGAAATACCGGCAAATAGAACGAGAACGGCTACTACCATTAGAATATATGCCTGGGGTATTCTCTTTGCTGGCTGACGTGTCTCTTCAGCTAATTGAGATACAGTTT
>CAZMJZ010000163.1:0-2502 GCA_964566845.1 uncultured Dehalococcoidales bacterium
ACTTAGCCACTGCCTCATCCTCACCTTCTCCTTATCTGCTTGCACTCGTTTCCCCTGTAATAACCAGCCTCAGAAGTATTGACACCTTTATTGCCTGCCGGCTTGGGAATATAGGGTATTATTCCATTATCAACACACTCTTTTATCTCTTTTCCGTTATAGTACCACTTGTCTGCTAACGCCTCTAGCTCTTCTACTCCCGGTATCTCCTCTACCATAAGATGGGATATATCAGCTTCTTTGTTGTCATTGTACTCAAGCTCAGCAAGATACCCATCTACCTTTTCATCTATCTCTTTTATCGCCTTCTTGAACTTGCTGCCATCTATAGCTACTATTTCTCCCCCAAAAAGGTCAAGACCCTTACATAAAAGGGTAAATCCCTGGCATACCTTTTTATGTCCTTCCTGAAGTCAGCAATGGTTTTGAAATCAGGGGTAAGTTTCTTAACTAGCCACATCAGTTCAATATTCCTGTGCGTTTCCTTTTCTAAGCTGCGACTGGAGCGAACCCGGTTTAGTTATCCATAAAGATAAAGCTTCAACATATCAGTGGGATTGTATGGAGAGCGACCAGTAGCTTCTGTTATCGAATATTTGAACCCAAGCTCATCTACTTCCAAGCTGTCTACGAAGGCTTCAATAAATTGAACAGGGTTGTCTTCTTCAATATACTCATCAATGGACTCAGGGAATAGGATTAACTGGTTACGCGCAACTCCTTCTATATATGACATGATATGACATGTTATTCCCCCTTCTCTATCTCTCCAATAAGAAAACTATATCAGGATAAAGGGAATATTGAAATGGTTTTCACACACTCTGACGTGCTATTACCAGCGGATATTTGGTATAATTCCTTTCATGAGGCCTCTTTTACCTAGATTTCTGAGGTTGCTTTTCCCGGGTATAAAAGGTTCATTCGTCTTTGACCGGCAGCAAGTTATGGAGCTATCAAGACCAGTAAGCCTTAATCTTTACATCCACCTGCCTTTTTGCCGCAAGATTTGTACTTTCTGCCCGTATGTGAAAGAAGTCTATGACCCAGTGATGAGTGCTGCCTATCAGGGCGCTCTTCTCCAAGAGTTGGACAGCTATCGAAGGTTATGGGGTGATGTTAAAGTCGAATCAGTATATTTTGGTGGCGGTACGCCATCCCTGACACCCGAGATAGTAGATAGGACTTTGTCCTGGATAGCTAGGAATTTCCATCTGGGGCGCGAGGTAGGAGTGGAGATTCACCCTTTAGATACCCAAAGTGCTGTTCTTGGCTCTCTCAAAAATAGTGGTGTCAATATGGCAAGTCTAGGTGTGCAGAGCTTCCATGACCGACTTCTTAGTATGCTGGAGCGAGACTACAACGGAAAGCTGGCTAGACAGGCTTGCGAACGGCTCCTTCAGGTTGGTTTTAATACTGCAGATGTTGATTTGATATTCTCAATTCCTACTCAGAATAGGGAGGAGGCGGAGACTGACGTCGAAATAGCTTGCAAGTTAGGTGTAGACCAGATATCCACTTATCCTTTGATCCCTTTCTCTTATACGCAACTCAGGAAGCACCTGCATAAAGCGAGAGTGACCTTGCCGTCCTGGTGGGCAGAAAAGCAAATGCTAAGAGCAGTAGTGAAAAAAGCGCAGGATTCTGGTTACCAGAGGACTTCGATTTGGAGCTTCAATAGGCCGGGGACAATTCGCTATACGACAGTTACTAAAGATACCTTTGTAGGCATCGGTGCCAGCGCATCATCCAGGATAGGAGATTACTTCACACTTAACACCTTTTCAGTAGCCGAGTATATCAAGGCTGTGGGAAAAGGCTCACCGTTGGCTCTGGCTACTAAGCTGGATACCGGTGATAAGATGGCCTACTGGCTCTTCTGGCACTGCTACGACCTGGGTATTGACACTGACCTCTTCCAGTCTATTTTTGGCAGAGACCTGCCATACCGAATCCGAGCTTTCTTGTCTCTGCTCGCTCTCTTGGGTGTGACTCATCGGAGAAGAAACACCATCCGTCTAACTGATATGGGAGCATATCTCTTCCATCTTATTGAGAAAGAATATACCCATGCATATCTTGAAACCCTGTGGAAAGCTTGTCTTCAAGAGGCTTGGCCTCGCAGGGTAGTTCTCTAAGTTGGGTTCTCGACAGGTATGACAAGAGCACAGCTTGGCTAAAAGTGCAGAACTGTAGCCTACCTACTTTTTACTGCTGTTATTAACTTCCTCTCAAGGTCCAAATATATTACCAATAGGATCATTAAAATAAGCCCTAAAGGCTTGGACCTGTGTAGTTTTAGGAGTCACAATTTTGCCACCCAGAGCTTCTACTTTCTTTTATGGATATATTAAACCTTTTGACGGCTTGTGTCACCTTGGCTAGTAACGCCCCAGGTGATATGTGTATGTAGTCAGCAATAGTGGGACAGTTTAGACCATTGAATTAACGAGCAGCCCGAAAACGATTCCAATTTAACAAACTAGGGCTGAAGCCAGATTT
>CAZMJZ010000164.1:0-2496 GCA_964566845.1 uncultured Dehalococcoidales bacterium
TGAGGCTACGCTCGATGGCAAGGTTAGCTAGTTCACCGAGTTCGTCATCATTCAAGCTGGAGAAAATAAATGAATGCTTTAGAATCTCAGCTTTGATGCTAGACTGCAACTTGGTAACCCTCTTTCCTAAACTATTTTCTGTATAAAGTAAATTCCTATGATGAATTATAGCATAAGCAATTTCTAGTTTGCTCTAAATCATTTGCGATACTTAGAGCCCGTTGCCTAGGTGATTCTTACCGGGAATGTTACTATCTTCCACTGGATAAGAGATAAGCGGCTGCTGAAAAGCTGGAATTAGTTGCTTTTCCGAAGAAGAGTTCGGGAACAGTCTACAATGTCCCACCACTATTGTAGCCATTACCAGAGGCTGCCTCAATTTCCGCCTCATCCTCTATGTTGCTGGAGAATGGCATCGCCAACACTTACTCCCAGCAACTTGGCAACTATTGGACACTTAGCCCTCAGGAGGAAGAATATGTTACCAGGCTCCTCGTCCAGCGATTCATAGTTTCCCTGCCCCTTAGCAACTATGACATCAGCAGAATAATAAAGGCTTAGCATCTCAGGAGAACACTGGGATAGAATTGTGGCTGGAGCGTCACAACCGCTGGAGACTATCCTGGCTACCTTATCCATACCCACGGCTATAGCATCCTCCATTGTAGCATCATTTATGATTGGTCTTTCTCTTACCACAAAGTCAATCTCCAGCTCCTTAACCTGATGAAGCTCCTCGATGAGCACACGGTCAAACACAATCTCACCAGCATTATCACCAAGATATAAGATGCGCCGTGAGTTATTGATATTACTTAGGAACTGCTGATAGTCATTGATAGCTAGTGAAGACGCCAGAGCAGTATCTAGGATATTGTTGATACCACCATAGTCAAAGTCAGGAGCAAGATCTATAGAGTTACCAATGATAGCTAGCTTACATGCCGTGAGCAATGGTGCTTCCGAATTAGCCACTACCTCCTTGAGGCGAGGGTAAAGAGCCAGTGCCTCACGGTTAGCCTCAACTTTTGCCTGACGGAATGGGTCGCTATTCCCGGTAATGCGGTAGATAAGCTGGTAGCCTTGCTGGGCAATCTCCGGCGGTCTCAAGCCTAATGACAACTGTGGAATCATACCGGCTACTGAATCCATCACCTGGCGGTGGATATTTTCGTCTTCAGTAGCTGCTCTGGATGCCTCCAGAGCCTGTCTTAATAGGCAAGGTAGGCAATCAAGGTAAATTTTCAAGCTTATTCCTCCTCGGTTCTACATTTTGAACACCAAGGCGCCAGAAGGACAAACACGAACGCAGTCTCCACATTCCTGGCATCTAGACTCACTTAGAGGTTCCCCAGCAAAGGTAGTAACCACTCTCTCGAAGCCACGATACGCAAAGCCGAGAACGCCTATTCCAAGACGCTCCCGACATACCCAGACGCACCGACCACAGAGAACGCATTTATTCGGGTCATAGATAAATAGAGGACTGCTATCATCTATTGGGAGCTCACGTAAAAGCTTCCTGAGGCGCTTTGATTTAAGCTTAATATTAAGATGATGGGCTATTTTTTGGAGTTCGCAGGAGCCGTTCTTGGCACAGTGGGCACAGTCCACCGGGAGAGATGACATAAGTAGCTCGAAGCCGCTGCGTGCCAACCTTAACGCCTTCCCCCCCCTGGTGTTTATCACCATGCCGTCACTTACCACCTCAGTGCAGGCGGTGACTGGTTGCTCCTTACCCTCTACCTCAACGAAGCACAGACGACAGGCAGCAGACGACTCTGAACTATCCTGAAGACCACACAGGTTAGGAATATAGATACCATTATCCAGTGCCACCCAAAGGAGCTTCTCCTGCTCCTGAGCGGTTATCCTCCTGCCATCAATAGTTAAAGATATTGTCTTCATACTCTTAACTTGGCACCTCACTTGGTGGTGATAGCTTTATCACAGCATTGTATTGGGGGGGGCAGGCATTAAGACAGGTGCCGCACTTCACACATTTCTCCTGGTCAATAATCTTGTACCGCTTCTTGGGGTGGCTGGTTACTGCCTCGACAGTGCATGTCCCGACGCAGGCATCACAGGAACGCTCGCACTTTTCAGGAACAATATAATAAGCAATGAGGTTAGGACACATCAGTGCTGGGCAGCGTCCTTCCTTGATATGAGCCTCATATTCATCTCTGAAGTAACGCAGGGTGGTTAATACTGGATTGGGCGATGTCTTCCCCAGACCACAGAGTGAGCCGGCTATTACATCTTCGGCTAGCTCACTGAGTATATCAATATCGTCAATTCGTCCCCGCCCCTGGGTAATATCATTCAATATTTCCAGCATCTGCTTTGTCCCCAAGCGGCAGAATGTGCATTTTCCACAAGACTCCCTCTGGGTAAACTCTAGAAAATAGCGAGCTATCTCCACCATACAGTCGTCCTCGTCAAGCACCACCATCCCCCCCGAGCCCATCATAGCTCCAGCATCTTTAAGCGAGT
>CAZMJZ010000165.1:0-2487 GCA_964566845.1 uncultured Dehalococcoidales bacterium
GAGCAGCTGACTCTTAATCAGCCGGTTGGAGGTTCGAGTCCTCCGCGGCTCACTATCTAGCTTTCCAGTAAAGTTCTTTGTGCCCATTTTATCTTATATCTACCAGAAATATAACCCTTTGCCTTTAGCCTTTACCATAAACTTTAAGCATCGGGTTAATCTTGGTAAAATTACTTAAGCCCCGAAAGTGATTTTTTTGCCTCAGTTTTTTCTTTATTCTAATTTTTAAAATACTAGCCGTAATCTTGGCAGTAGAAGGTTGGCAATAAGTTTGGAGGGAAGGTCCTTTTTGACAGAGGTGGTAGGAGTGGTTACAATTCGTGTATAAGAATAAACATTTACAGCATCAGTAATGAAATAAGGGGTCTTCCGTAACAGCTCAGCGACATTGCTGTTGAAACTGATTGGTGGTTCAACTGGGCATATAGATGGTAAGTGACTCCACCGACGTACCATCAGCAAAGGCAAGTTCATCAGTATGGCTACAGGGTAAGGGTCTAAGCTTGTTTCAAGAATTGGGTTTAGTAGTAAATAAAGGACTCAAAATAGCTCGGGAGGGACCCTAGTTGGGGAAATTAAAAACAATGGTTGTTAAGAACAAAGAAGTTAGCACCACTGAGGAACAGGCTAAAGTCAGACAAGAAACCAGGCAAATCCTAAGAAGGTTTAGAAGGAAGCAGGGGAATCTTATACCTATCCTGCAGAAGGTTCAGGGCAAGCTTGGCTATCTTCCTCGAGAAGCTATGCTAGAGATTGCTGAATTTCTTGAGGTACCCGAGATAGATGTCTATAGCGTAATTACCTTTTATAATCAGTTTCGGCTCAACCCTCCGGGGAGGCATTCAATAAGGGTATGCTTGGGAACTGCCTGCCATATGAAGGGCGGTTACATCACTCTGGATGCATGGAAGAGGAGGTTAGGTATTGATCGAGGTGAGACCACTCCTGACCAGGAATTCGACCTAGATAGTGTCGCCTGTGTTGGCTGCTGCGTTATGGCACCGGTAACGGTGGTTGATGGTAAGCCTCAGGGTAAGGTTGAACCTACCAAGGTAGATGGGCTATTGCTCTCTTTTGAAAGTGAGCGTGAAAAGAAGAGTAAGGGATGAAAGTAGGTGAATTGTCAGACATTACTTCAGCCTTTCACGAGATAAAGAACCACGCTGAATCTTACCGGCAGGCACTCTATGATAGTGGCAAACCATTAATTATGGTGGGGACAGCTACCTGCGGTCGGGCAGCCGGTGCTCTGGAAGTACTTAAAGCAATAAGAGGCGAACTCAAGAGGCAGAATCTGGCTTGTCCGGTGATTGAGGTGGGATGCTTGGGGCACTGTTATGCTGAGCCACTGGTGATTATTAGCAAGCCAGAATACCCTTCCATATGCTACGGGTGGGTTAATCCAGTGATAGCCGAGAGACTAATCAAGGAATTTGTCCTTGGTGATAACCCTTGTCTTGAATTCGTCTTGGGTGCCCTGGAAGAAAATGACCTTGTTCCCAGCTTCTCTGACTTTCCCCGGGCTAAGTATGAAAATAAAGTTATCCTGAAAAACTGTGGGCAAATAGACCCTACCGAGATAGACCACTACATTGCTAAAGGTGGTTATTCAGCTCTAGTCAAAGCGCTACAGATGCCGCCATCTCAGATTATAGACGAAGTTAAAAGGTCGGGATTAAGGGGTAGGGGTGGTGCTGGCTTTCCCACTGGGCAGAAATGGGAGTTATGTCGCCGTGCCGTAGAAGAAACCAAATATGTAGTATGTAATGGCGATGAGGGTGACCCTGGTGCCTTTATGGACAGGACGGTTCTAGAAAGCGACCCCCACTCGATAATTGAGGGGATGATTATTGCTGGCTATGCCATCGGCGCCCGATACGGTTATATTTATGTTCGCGCTGAGTATCCTCTGGCAGTAGAGCAAGTCAAGATTGCTCTTCGCCAAGCAAGAAAGCTAAACCTGATGGGCAAGCGTATCCTGGGCAGCCATTTCAGTTTTGACATTAGGCTGTTTCAGGGCTCTGGCGCTTTTGTTTGTGGTGAGGAGACCGCCCTTATTGCTTCGCTGGAGGGAAAACCGGGCATCCCCTGTCATCGCCCCCCTTATCCCGCAGTAAATGGGCTATATGGAAAGCCAACCCTGTTCAATAATGTCAAGACATTTGCTTATATTCCTCGAATAATTGACAATGGAGCACAATGGTTTACCAGCATCGGTAATGAGAGAAGCAAGGGGACTGCTGTCTTTGCTCTGGCAGGTAAGGTGGTTAATACCGGGCTAGCTGAGGTTTCTATGGGCACCACCCTGCGCCAAATTATTTTTGATGTTGGAAGTGGCATTCCAGGGGGTAAGCATTTCAAAGCGGTTCAGATTGGAGGCCCCTCCGGTGGTTGTTTGCCTGAGTCGGCTCTGGATTTACCTGTGGACTTTGACTCGCTTAAAGATGCTGGAGCTATGATGGGCTCGGGGGGGATGGTGGTGCTTGA
>CAZMJZ010000166.1:0-2469 GCA_964566845.1 uncultured Dehalococcoidales bacterium
TTGCTGTTGGAGGCGAATATCCAGGTCTTCAGCTTCAGTCTTGTCCTCTATCAAGGTAAATAGAGCTGGTCCTGAGCCAGCTATGTGAATATTGGTTGCGCCAGCTTTCATAATATGCTCCCGATATACGCTTAGCTCTGATGAACGCGCAAAAGCTATATTCTCAAAGGCGTTACGCAGAAGAGACGGTGTAAATTCTCTACCCTCCCTTAGTTCTTCTACCACCTTCTCCGTAATCTGCCCATCTGTGTAGTGACTGGCGTTAAGGCTGGCATAGAGCCGTGCTGTTTTGCCCGTCAGCCGAGGCACCGGTGGCATCATCACCACCACCCACATATGGGGTAAGGAAGGCAAGGGGATTACCATCTCACCTCTACCGGTAACCAGAGCCGTGCCACCATAAAGAAAGAAGGCTACATCTGAACCTAACCTGGCGGCTAACTCGAGCAATTCCCCGTGCGATAAACTCAATCCCCAGAGCTTATTAAGTCCACGCAGGATAGCAGCGGCATCACTGCTATCTCCACCTAACCCCGACATCAAGGGGATGCGCTTGTTAATTTCTATGCTTGCCCCTTTAGTACATCCGGTAACTTCCCGAAGTAAACTGGTTGCCTTAGACACCAAGCTCTCTTCTAGAATCCAGCCTGGCAAACCACACTTAAACCTAATATTCTGGCTCAACCGGAAACGAAGCCTATCATATAGATTTATCGTCTGGATGACACTGCGTATTTCATGGAAGCTATCTTCCCGTTTAGCCAAAACCTCAAGGGTCAGGTTAATCTTAGCCGGTGCCAGAACAGTCAGCATACTATTTCCTTGCCTGGGCAAATACTTGCCACAGCCGTGCCCACTCCGCCAGAGCTAAGGTCTCAGCCCGTCGCTTTGGCACAATATAAGCCTTATCCAATAAGGATAAAACTTCAGTCTTGGACAATCTCAAACCTTGAGCTAAGGAATTAACTATCTGCTTGCGCGAGGCACTAAAACCAGCCTGCACCAAGTCAAAAAAAACCCTTTCATCAGTTACCACCACTGGTGATTGAGAATATAGGTCAATCCGCAATATAGCTGAGTCAACTTCAGGTGGGGGATAAAAACACTGAGCGGGCACATAGCTTATTATTCTTGGCTCTCCATAAAACTGCACACTTATACTCAACACACTCATTTGACCAGGCTTAGCTACAATAGCATCAGCTACCTCCTTTTGCACCATTACCACCATGATTTGAGGCTTAACCGGCGCCTCAAGAAAATGGTGTAAGACAGGGGAGGTAATATAATAGGGAAGGTTAGCTACTACCTTATAGCTAAAAGGGCTACTTATCGCCGGAGGAAACCTTGTCTCTTGTTCGTTAAGTAAAGCTGCCAGGTCAATCTTAAGTATATCCCTATTAATGATAGAAGCGTTATCAAAAGAGGCTAAGGTTTGTTCCAAAGCGACAGCTAGTTTGCTGTCTAGCTCAATTGCCACTACCCAACCAGTTCGTCTGGCTAGTTCCCTGGTCAGGATACCCAGACCGGGTCCAACTTCTATAACAACATCTTTAGGGGTCAGCTCGGCGGTTGAGATAATTAGTTTCAACACTTCCTCATCAACAAGAAAGTGCTGCCCTAGCCCCTTTCTTGCTTGAAGGTCAAACTGGCGCAGATAACTCTTGGTTTGCGCTAAAAGCGCCTCTGTCTTCAGATAACGATTATTTATCATCAATGCAGGGGCTTGCCTCTCAGACTGTTACATGCCATAACTCAAACGCATTATTAATCGCTGAGGCAATCTATACTCCACCATCCTCGCCTGAGTAGCACCAATATCGTAAGGAATGCGGTAGAGCGTAACAGATCTGGCTTGACTATCGTAAATAGCATAGCTGGCTTTGGGGTTACCATCCCGGGGTTGCCCCACTCCACCGGGATTAATAATCAATCGGTTCTTAGCCAACTTAAGTATAGTATCAGCCGTGAATTCACTAACCAAACAAGCACCAGTTTCACCGCACTCAAATACCAAGGGCACATGAGAATGACCTACCAGGCAAAACTGTGACTGGAAGTAAGCAAAATTTTGCTCAGCACTGCTGGTTGATAGCAGGTACTCCCAGATAGGGTCCCTCGGGCTACCGTGCACCAGGGTGAAATCATCTCTTTGTACAACCAGGGGCAAGCTGTCAAGATACTGTATATCCTCCGGGGTTAATTGCTGGGCTGTCCAGTGACAGGCGGCAGCAGCATCAGGGTTAAAATTGGAGGTATCTATCTTACCTATTGCCGCCCAATCGTGATTTCCAGCCACACAGATATGCTTATGCTGACATAAAAGCTCAATGCATTGGTGCGGGTCTGGCCCATAGCCAATAACATCTCCCAAACACCACATTTCTCCCACCCCTCCCTTGCGCTCAATATCATCCAGCACCGCGGTAAAAGCAGCTAGATTGGCATGAATATCAGCAATAATAGCGT
>CAZMJZ010000167.1:0-2448 GCA_964566845.1 uncultured Dehalococcoidales bacterium
AGCAACCCCATCAAAATGACTTGAACAAGCTCGCTAGTCGTCATCTTACCACCTCACGACACTATTTCTCCCTCTAGGAGATTATCATCTCAGTCTCCCACTTTGAAAAGGGGGACTAAGGGGGATTTCAAATCCATCTCAATCTCCCTTTAAGAAAGGGAGAGGTTTCGATTGCTTTTCGTATAAGACAACTGGAGGAAATTTTTGAGTAAGTCCTTCCCCACCTCGGTCATAATTGATTCGGGGTGGAACTGGACTCCCTCCACTGGAAACTGGCGGTGGCGAAGTCCCATAATTATGCCGTTTTCTGTCCAGGCGCTAACCTCAAGACAATAAGGCAAATTATCACCCATTACGGATAAGGAATGATAGCGGATGGCAGAGAAGGGGTTGGGCAGTCCGGTGAACAGTCCTTTGCCATCATGGTAAATAAGCGAGGATTTGCCATGCTTGATTTCACTGGCACGGTCAACCCTGGCTCCGTAGCTATAGCCGACGCACTGGTGACCGAGGCAGACGCCGAGAATAGACAGCCGATTGCCAAAGTGGCGGATAACATCATTGGAAATGCCGGCTTGCTCCGGGGTACCCGGACCGGGCGAGATGACGATGCGCTGGGGCGACCTCGCCTCGATCTCATCCAGGCTCACCTCGTCATTGCGAGCTACCAATACCTCCTCCCCCAGCTCGCTGAGATACTGGAAGAGATTGTAGGTAAAGCTGTCGTAGTTATCTATTAGCAGGAGCATAATTAGCCTCCACTTGCTCAATGGCAGTAAGTAATGCCTTTGCCTTGCTCAAGCTTTCCTGGTATTCACGCTCGGGAATACTATCGGCAACAATCCCACCCCCGGCCTGGATATAGGCAATGCCGTTGGTGATAACGATGGTTCGGATAGCGATAGCCGTATCCAGATTCCCCGAGAAGCCAAAGTAGCCTACTGCCCCGGCATAAGGTCCTCTTTTATCGGGCTCTAGCTCGGCGATAATCTCCATAGCCCGAATCTTGGGCGCACCTGATACTGTTCCGGCAGGAAAACAGGCACGCAGGGCGTCAAATTGGGTAAATCCAGCTCTCAGCCTGCCCTGAACATGGGATACCAGGTGCATAACATGGGAGTAGCGCTCCACATCCATAAGCTGGGTTACCTCAACTGTGCCTGGCTCACTAATTCTGCCGATATCATTACGCCCCAGGTCAACGAGCATAATATGCTCAGCACACTCCTTCTCATCACTCCTGAGTTCTTCCTCTAGAGCCAGGTCGTGAGCCACATCCTTCCCCCGGGGACGGGTGCCAGCGATGGGGTGGTTGGATACCACTCCATCCTCCACTCGCACTAAAAGCTCAGGGGAAGCTCCCACGATATGGAAATTTTCTAGATGGAGATAGTACATGTAGGGGGAGGGGTTGATAGAGCGTAATGCCCGATATATGGCAAAGGGGCTGGCATTTGTCGGCTTGGCAAGTCGCTGTGATAAGACAACCTGGATTATATCACCGGCAGATATGTAATCCTTGGCTTGGCATACCCTGGATTCGAACTCCGCCTGAGAAAGGTTTGACGATACCGTAGACCGAGGGGATGAGTCTATCTGTGGAACCTCAGCCTGGACAGGTTGCTTCAGCCTGTTGACCAGACTATCAATCTTGCGGGTTGCCTCGAGGTATGTCGCCTCAATATCACCGTCAAGGTAAGCATGAGAGACAACCTTGATTTTATGAGTTAGGTGGTCAAAAACAAGGAGAGTATCAGCCAGCATCAGTACCGACGCGGGAAGACCTAGGGGGTCGTGGTCAGGAGAAGGTAATCTCTCAAAGTTGCGGGCAACTTCATAGCTCAGATAGCCGACCATCCCACCGTGAAATCTGGGCAAGCCGGTAACCGGCACCAGTTGTAACCGGCTAAACTCCTTCTCTACCAGAAGTAAGGGGTCAACAGGATTCTCGCCCTTTGCCTTGAGGATGAGGGAAGGCTCGGTACCGATAAAACTATAACGGGCAAGCCGCTCCCCACCCTCAACACTCTCCAAGAGGAAGGAATATTTACCGTGAGCTATCTTGAGATAAGCTGATACCGGTGTTTCTAAGTCAGCCATAATCTCACGATAAACTGGTACCAGATTGCCATATTTCCTTAACCGTCGAACCTCGTCTAGTGTTGGATAATACATATTATCTCCCCGGCACTAAATAAAAACCCCTCGCCCAAAGGGGCGAGGGGTAATCCATCACGGTGCCACCCTTCTTAGTCAACTCAGTATTACAAAGTGACTATCTCTATCAGGTACGGATATAAGCATCATCTGACACTTACTCGATACCCGGGGGATTTGTTAACGCTTCCCTGGCGACAAAGCCTAATCATCTGCCGATTTTCGGTTTGCGGCTCCCAAGCCCATTCAACTTCTGCGCCAGCATCGGCTCACACCTTACCCGACTCTCTG
>CAZMJZ010000168.1:0-2421 GCA_964566845.1 uncultured Dehalococcoidales bacterium
GGTAGTACTCGTCAATGTCTCCGTCAATTTGCATATACAGGTATACGCCAATACCGAATTTATCTTCATGGCTAATGCCGTGATTTTCGGCTGGTATAAACATCAGAACCATCCCGTCCTTGGAAAGGTCGGCGTATTCCGGGTTATTGGCATCAGGAAAAGCCATCCCCATATTGAATCCGAGGGAATTCTTATAGAATTCAATCGTTTCCTTCATGTTTCTTACCGCCAGCAGAGGAGAAAGAACACCCATTTTTATGACCTCCTTTTATTAAGCTACCTCACCCCCTGTATCTCCCTCTCCTTCGAAGGAGAGAGGGAAGTAATAGTTCTGAAGGGGCTTCGCCCCCTAAAACTCCCTATCATATTCTCTATAAATTGCTGTATTTTAAAAAGTCGTTTTAGGTTGACTCCTGTTTAATAGTCTCGTGCTTTGGTACGTTTGAAAGATGTTAACTCCCGATGGAGAGAGACCATCCTTGATGAAATCAACATTAATTAGTTTTCCGTCTAATAACGTACATACTCTATGAATCGAGAGATGCTTATGTGTCTCCAGTAACGTAAGCTCCCCTTGCCATGAAACGACCCCAGGCTTCGTTTCACCCAGGTATGTTGGTTGCTCAAACTTAAAAGAAGTTAGGCCGAGCGGACTGACTTTAGTATCCTCCTTGCAGGCCGGAGAATTATCCTCGGTGAAATGCAGTGATAAGGGGTGGCTAAATACTTTATCCATTATTAATTTGAAACCCTCACACGTTACCGCTCCACCTCCACGAGGCACTTGGAAATATGTTTCCGCGATGGCACGCCATAACCGCAGCAGAGCTTCGTATGCAACAAGTACATCCGTTGGATTGAGTTCTTCATGGGGTAGTAGTGCATCGGGATACTTGGCATGAAATAAACGACATCTTATGTTTGTATACTGAGTTCTCATGAAGTAATCAATGGGGTCTGTTGTTGTTTGAATGTAGTTTGCAAGTGGTACTCTGGTTGCTATTTCAGAGAGAGCTTCCCTCAACCATCTTCTTTCACGTTCTCTTGGTAACTTGGGACGTATATTATTCAACAATGCCTCAAGGGAGAGAAACAGGTTCCTATAAGCCTCGAATATGTCTTGGCTAGTTTGAGACAAGCGATAGTACCGAAACGCCCAAGTCCAGATGAGCTCAGTTATGGGCGGGGAGGGTTTAATGTTGCCGTCCTTATCGCGGACCTCAGCAGAAAGACTAATCTTAATAGGTAACGTACCAACAGAAAAGCGTTTGAGAAAAGACTGTCCATTTCTCTGAAATAAAGCTATGTGGCTAATTTCAGGATGGTCAAGAACTAGGGGGCTCAGCTTCTTGACTGTAATAATATCCAAGCAACGCTGTATTTGTTCTAATCCGGCGGTCACAAGATTATCATATGCTTGTGGGTCATGTGACCTAGCGACAATATAAATATGACCCTTCTGTAGCTCGACTTGCCAATGGGAATCTTGAGACTCCCATATGTAATCAACTTCAGGCTCATCTTTCAATGGGAATGCAATTCCACTTAGGAAGTGCCCTGAATTAGGTGTTCCTTCCTCTTTACCCCCAAGATATATGTTTCCAATCTTTGCCATGCACGGTTTCCTAACCTGCCCCTTCCAATTGCACTAACTTATCTAAACCATCCTCCTCGGTTGTAACTGCTGCTTCTGTCATTTATACCTCTTCACCTCGAAGCGGTAGAGCTTTATTGGTTCATCGGGGGCTATGCCTGCCTTCTGGCGGCAGATTTCAATCTGAAAGTCCACCGTATCTACTCCCTCAAGGTCAGGCAGTAGCAAGCCTCGCCGCATTCCTGCCTCCACTATAACCCCATACTTCTTGGGGTCTAGTCGGTCTTGGCTGTCAATAGGCTCAGGAGTAGTAAGAACATCCACGCTGTAGCTAAGGTCTTTAAGCTCAGTGGGGACAATAGGTGGGAAGCGGGGGTCTCTGGTAGCTGAGTTGACGGCATTATTGATAATTTCCTCAGCCACATTCTTCTCAGCGGGTTCAAAGGTACCAATACAGCCTCGTAGCTCACCAAACTTATGAATAGAAACAAAGACCCCGGCTTTCTGTTTCATCTCAGGGGTAAGCTCTTCTGGCTGGAGGGTCTTACCATCCTTAATATATGCCTCCACCGTTTTCTTGGCTAACTTTACCACAGGGGACATTTCCCTTATTATTATCCCAGCATAACCAACCACTCTGGTATAATCGCCTGAGGTATCGCCGCTAGTCTGGTATCTGACCAGTTCTGCCCCCGTTGCCCCCAGCTCCTTGGCAGCAGAGATAAGGCTGACCGTCGGTGCATAGCCACACATTGATATATCCAGTTCATCGATCCGTCTTAACAGTTCATCCTCATTCAAATCCAGTATGGCTTCTATGGCTTTCA
>CAZMJZ010000169.1:0-2416 GCA_964566845.1 uncultured Dehalococcoidales bacterium
ACCCAATTGCTTCTATTATCCATACTACCACTTTTTAAAGATACAAGGGGGAAGATTTATATTAAAAAGAGGAGTTTCGCCCTCTTTAAAATTCCAGATGTCGTTGGAGAGTTATCGTTCCTCCCTTTCCACCTTCCATATGCTTCCGCCGGGGGGTAGAACGAATAGGGGTTCGCCTTCAAGCTTGGCTTGCAAGGTTTTCTTAAGTTCAGATATAGGGACTCGTATCTGATTCATAGTATCGCGGTCTCGGATGGTGGCTTGCTCATCATCAAGCGACTGAAAGTCAACGGTGATACAGAGGGGAGTGCCGATCTCATCCTGGCGCCGATAGCGGCGACCGATTGATTGGGCATCATCATAGCCTACCATCCACTGATGACGCAGGTCGGCATATATCTGTTTTGCTACCGCTACCAGTTTTTCCCTTCGGCTCAAGGGCAATACAGCTACTTTGATAGGAGCCAGGACAGGGTGGAGGTGCAGTAGCACCCTTGTTTCTCCCTCCTCCTGTTCTTCCTCATAGGCATCGCATAAGAAAGCCAGAGTCGAGCGGTCTACTCCTGCCGATGGCTCAATTATATAGGGGATAAAATGTTCTTTAGATTCCTCATCAAAATACTCCAGGCTCTTGCCGCTGGAACTGGCATGTTGAACCAGGTCAAAGTCACCACGATTAGCAATGCCTTCTAACTCAGCCCAGCCCATAGGGAATAGGTAGTCAATGTCATAGCACTCTCGGGCGTAATGAGCCAGTTCCTCTTTAGTGTGCTGGCGTAATCGAAGATTTTCTTTTTTAATGCCCAACTTTGCATACCAGTTGAGGCGCTCCTCAAGCCAGTAGTTGAACCATTCTTTATCGGTTTCTGGTTTAACGAAGAACTCAATTTCCATTTGCTCAAATTCACGACTGCGGAAGATAAAGTTACCGGTGGTAATCTCGTTTCGGAAGGCTTTACCGATTTGAGCGATGCCGAAGGGCAGTCTCTTTCTGGTGGTATTAACTACATTCTGGAAGTTAACAAATATACCTTGAGCTGTCTCGGGGCGCAGGTAAACTACATTAGCTTCCTCCTCAATAGCACCCACGAAGGTCTTGAACATCAAGTTAAACAGATGAGGCTCAGTTAGTTCACCACCGCAAGACGGGCAATTGTTGTCCTCTAAGTCATCACTACGCCACCTAAGGTGACAACTTTTACATTCTGCTAATGGGTCAACAAATCCCTCAATGTGTCCACTGGCTTCCCATGTCTGGGGATGCATCAGAATACTGGCATCCAGACCCACCATGTCATCACGCTCCTGAATTACTGCTCGCCACCAGGCTTCCTTTATATTGCGCTTCAGCTCTACTCCCAAAGGTCCATAATCCCAGCAACTGGACAATCCGCCGTAGATTTCACTACTGGGGAAAATGAAACCACGCCGTCGGCAGAGGGAGACAATCTTTTCCATATCAACCTTCGTTGATGACGTTTCAGTCACTGCCATTTCTCCCTGGATGTTGCCTTGCTCTGGTAATAATAAAGATAGGGAATACTACCAAGGCAATGGTGACCAGCCCAAGAATAGTAAGTAGAAATATCCACATGGGCATAAGGTGTACCTGATATGAATTGTAGCTGAAAATATCGAGCATTGCAAAGAATACTATAAACTGCGGTAGAGCAATAAGATTGCCCATAACTGATAGAATCCTCTCCGGTCTTATCCATGTGTCCTCTTTTTGCTTTGATAGTTTGCCCAGTTTGGTTATTCCCCAGGTGATACCTCCTGCCAGTAGGGTGAGAATGAATTGTGGTATCAATGCCCAGACAATAGTCACCTCACGGCTAAGCCACTTGTCGGGTGTCCCATCAAGCTTGAAGTGATAGGCAACCTCAGTGGGAAGTAGATGATAAAAGTAGGCTGTCAGGATTATGGACAGGGAGAGAAAGACTAGTGGCAGAACAATATAGCTCCAGCGAAAGGTTAAAGTCGGCATTGTGACAGTTTCTGTAGCTGGCTCTTTGCTTTTAGCTTCTCGCCTGTGCCTGAAAACAAACCAGATGGCGGCTCCACAACCCAGACCGAGTAATAAAACTACAGTAATAATGAGGATAGGCATTATCATCTGTTAACTCACACCAAGCTTCTAGATGAGGCCATGAAATCCAGCCAAGACTGGTGCTAGAACTAGGGATATTATTGACATTAGTTTTATCATAATATTTAGCGACGGACCTGAGGTATCCTTCATCGGGTCACCAACAGTATCACCGATAACGGCCGCTTTGTGAGCATCGGAGCCCTTTCCTCCAAAGGCGCCAGTCTCTATCCATTTCTTGGCGTTATCCCAGGAGCCACCGGCATTGGCGAAGGTTACAGCTAATATGAAACCACAGACAATAGCTCCAATTAAGAAACCGGCAAG
>CAZMJZ010000170.1:0-2339 GCA_964566845.1 uncultured Dehalococcoidales bacterium
CGGTATAATCAGTATTTACCTGCCTGATTTGAGATATGCCTCTGATACCTGGGCTAAAGAATTCTCACAGGCTCCAGATTATGTACTACGGGCTCGTGAGGCTATCAAAGAGATGTATAGACAGGTTGGGGAATTGGTAGTGGATGAATCTGGGCTAGCCCAGCGGGGATTGATTGTGCGCCATCTCATTCTTCCTAATGGGCTGGCAGGTAGCGAGGACTCACTCGCCTGGCTAGCTGCTGAGATTTCGCCTACGGTCACGGTTAGCATAATGTCTCAATACTTACCCCTACACCGGGCTCAGCAGATTCCCCTGCTGGCGAGGACGATTTCGGTATCTGAGTACACAGCCGTTCTTGAGTTACTGGATGAGGTTGGTTTAGAAAACGGTTGGGTGCAGGAAATAGGGGCATCGGAAAACTACTTGCCTGACTTTGAACGAGAAGGTCACCCTTTCTCTTTGTATGCTGATAGACGGAGATAACGCTATATTTACCCTTTCCGCTTTCGGTTGACGAAGGAAAATTGAATTTTCTTGCCGTTACGCTTCTTATCCTTCTTATTTACATTCTCTATAAAGGTCTTTAAATCTATAAGTGGTTTGTCAGCCATAGTAATTGCTTTCCTCGCTTTTGGTCAGTTGAACAACCTATTGTATCATAATACTTGAGCAGAAAACCAACCCAGGTGTATGGTATTATTTAATTAGCTACCTCACCTCCGCCTAGGGCGGACTCTATCGACCCCTTTATCACCTCTCCGAGTCGAGTCTGCGACCTCTCCTTCAAAGGAGAGTGGGAGGGATAGGGAAGAGGGGCTTCGCCCCTCTTAAATACCCGTGTAAATAGGGTTATAATATGATGGAAGGGAGGAAGCTGTGGAACGGTTAGAAATGGAACGGTTTAGGATGAGAATTAAGGAAGAATATGTGAAATTGCTTGACCTGCTTGCCCGTGTCTTTGCCGCAGATAATTACTTATCTCCCGGTGATACTGATGATAATGAAAGGCTATCAATTGCACGTGGTCTAACTAACAAATTTATTGAACATGCTGTTACCATACTCCATCTTTCCCGAGGCATTAACCTATACCTTCCGTCATTCAAATTTAGTTTAGTTGATTCTGCTTCAATAGACGTGCTAGCAAGAGCCTCGCTAGAGGCGTTTCTTATCTTCCACTATGTGTTCTATACGCCCAAGACAAAAGAGGAAAAGGATTATAGATATTGGGCATATAAAGTAGCGGGGATTGCGGAAAGGCAAAACTTCCCCGCAACTACTGAGGAATTTAGACAAAAGCTAGAGAATGAAAAGATAGAGCTTGATAAGCTCCATGAAAAGCTGAAGTCAAATGCAGCTTTTCAAAGTCTTACCCCGAAGCAAAAGAATCAAATTTTGAAAGAAGGTCGGTGGAAGCTACCATCTTGGCGTAAGATTGCTATTGACGCTGGGTTAAGTGAAATGCTAGCCTCGCACATGTACAGTTCTTTAGCTGGACATGCCCACTCAAGTAGTTTAAGTGTTGTTCAAACGGTAGATGCCCACATCAATAGAGAGGAAGAGCAGGTTATCAGTAGTTCGATGGGTACCATGAATATTGTAACTGCCAACCTGATACATGAATATTGTGAATTGTTCCCAAAGACACAGGAGGTTTTAGGCAAAGACCATGAGGGGAGTTACATTGTAGACTGGTGGATTAAAGTAGATCGTGGTTTAAATGAGTTTACTAATATAGGTTAGGATAATGACTAACCAATCTGTCTTACCCAACACACGCATCCTTCATTTTACCTGGGTTACGGCTGGCAGTGGGGGCAGAAGTAGGTGCCGCGATTGCGGATGGGGATGCGCTCAATAGGAGTGCCACACTGGGGGCAGAATTTACCGCTAATGCGGTGGGCAACCTGAAACTGAAAGTGGGCTGTCCCCAGTTCACCACCAGGGCGAAAATAAGTATCTACGCTGGCCCCCTTATTGCCAATGGCTGACCATAATACCTGCTGAATAGCGCTATAAAGGTGCTCTACTTCATCAGGGGATAGACTTTTCCCTGACCTTAAGGGGTGGATTCTGGCAGCAAACAGGGCTTCATCGGCATACATATTGCCTATGCCAGCAATAAAGCCCTGGTCACAGAGGAGAGCCTTAATCGGTGCTTTGCGCTTAGCCAGCCGCTGAACCAGAATTTGAGGGGTAAAGCCGGCCTCCAGTGGTTCCGGACCAAGCTTACTTATAATGGAATTGGTATCCCCCACCAGCCACATCACCCCCAGCTTGCGCGGGTCACGAAAGTAAAGCCCGGTCTCCTTATCCAGGTGAATTATGGCACGAATAA
>CAZMJZ010000171.1:0-2328 GCA_964566845.1 uncultured Dehalococcoidales bacterium
GAAGCAATCCCTACAAATACCTTACCATGAGATTGCCACGGTCGCCTAGGCGACCTCGCAATGACATCCCCTTTCGTCATTGCGAGGAGTCCTTCCCAGAAGGACGAGGAAGCAATCACTGCAAATATCTTACCACGAGATTGCCACGTCCTTTATCCTTCACCAAAGGGTGAAGGATGAACCGAAGGACTCGCAATAACAATTACAAAAAAAGAGGCTCACAAGGAATAAAGAGAAAATGCCTGGCGGTGGCGATAGAGTGTGTACCTGGCAACATAGAAACAGAAGGTAACATTCGCCACCTTCTTGACCTTGAAACAGGAGAGATGTGTTACCAAAGTACTGGATGAGAACAATTCAATTAGCAGTTTTTATTTAGGACATTATTTCTCCGATTACTATCTCACTAACCTAATCCGTAATGTGCTACAATGCTCAACATGAGCGACGCAACTCACCCCAATAAGCAGGCTGAAGCAGAGGAGAGGGACTGGGTAAAGAGGAAACTTATTCCTCTTCTAATACTATTTCTGGTCATAGCTATCACGGTTTGTCTCTTTCTTTACCGGGACAAGGTTGCGCAGTTGGGTAATTATGGCTATCTGAGTGCCTTCCTTATTAGCTTAATCGCCAATGCCACTATTATTTTACCCTTCCCCGGTATTGTAATACTCTTTGCTCTTGGCGCCAGTTTCAACCCGGTTTTAGTTGGACTAGCTGGTGGTATAGGGGGAACTATAGGGGAGATGACCTCTTATATGTTAGGTTATAGTGGACGGGGAGTTGTGGAAAATAGAAGGTTTTATGACAAAGCAACGCAGTGGCTGAAGAAATGGGGAGTTTTGACCGTCTTTATTTTCGCACTGACGCCATTGCCCTTTGATGTGCTGGGTATAGCTGCCGGTGTTCTTCGCTTTCCTTTTTGGAAATTCTTCGTTGCCTGCTGGTGTGGTAAAACTATACTGTATGTCGGTATCGTCTTAGCTGCTGCCTGGGGGTGGGAAATTATATTGCCCTACCTTGGTTAAGCTCGCCGCTTGATTTTCAGTAGCAGTAGTGAGCCGGAAACAAAACAAACAAAACAAACCAGAAGCATGACTGAGTAGCCCAGGTTAGGGCTATAGCCATTAAAGAAATCAATCACTGGCCCGATAAGGCGTGCTAGGGCAGAACCGCCAGCTAGCGCCAAATTGGCTAGACCAAGGTATCTTGCCTCCTCCCCCCTAGATACCAAATCTGTGGCTAAAGCCCAGCTAGTGCTTAAAAAAGCTCCATTGGCAATTCCGAGAAGAGCACCGCAGAGCATTATGTGCATATAGCTTCGGGAGAAAAATAGCGCCATAATTCCTAAAGCACCCAGAAGCCCGGAAGATATTAAAATTGGTTTGCGCCCTACCCTATCGGAGAGACGCCCGGCAGGGTAAACCGTAGCCAGCAAGCAAAAGCCAACTACTATTAGAAGGTCGGCAGTGGTTGCTGCGGGATTAGCTATGCCAACGACATCCACCAGGTAATACAGAGCAAATGTTTGCAAGATTACACCCGGAATACCCATAAGCATGCGAGACCCCAGAAACCAGATAAAATCACGGTTTGCCTTGACATCAATTTGGAAGCTTTTATACAGGGTTGTAAGCAAGGGCAACTGGAAACCACCAGCCCCTGGTCGCTCCTTAACCGTCAGGATAGTTGCGAGCATAGTCCCCAGCAGGACAATAGCCAGTGCCCCCAGACTTATCCATAGCCAGAAGCCTCCCTCACCGGCGGAGTAGCGACCCATAAAGTAGGCTATCAGGCGTACTACGGCGACCCCGCCCAATAATTCCAGTAGAGCCTTCACTCCTGAGGCTAACCCCTTCTTTCCATCAGGCACCAGGTCAGGGATAAAGCCCTGATATGGACCCTGTGCTGTATTACAGGAAATTTGCAGCAGGCAATAAATGAGGAGAATAGTGACATAGCTAGTGCAGAAGCCTATTCCGGGCAGAAAAAGGAGAGCTAATATTATGCCGGCGAGGATATAGGGTCGCCGTCGACCCCAGCTAAAGCCAGAACGGTCACTGATTGCCCCAGCTATCGGCTGGACTGCCATCGCCAGGATTAAGCCAGTGAAGGTAAGATACCCAAGGTAGGTGTTCTTTAGCGATTCAGGAACAAAATCCAGCAGCCGTAGTGGCAGAACAATGCTATGTAAACTACTCCAAAGGGCAGTAAGACCAAAGCCCAAGATAGTAATCTTGATGTAATCAATAGAGTGGAAACCATTAGTGCTGGTATGTGATTCGGTATTGCTTACCACTTTTCTCATCTTGGTAAGGATAGCAGAGG
>CAZMJZ010000172.1:0-2317 GCA_964566845.1 uncultured Dehalococcoidales bacterium
GAGGATGTCAGTCTATGGTAATGAAGATACCGTCGCTCCATTGGGGTAAAGGCTTATCCTAGTTGGCGGGGGAGGGATAGTGCTACAATATCCTCTATAATATTGTCTAGGCCACCTTAAAAATGACCAACTTTGAACGTAACCAAATCACCGACGATGCAGGTAAGATGACAAGTTTCAAGAAGCGGGTTGTCACTTGGTGGGAAGTGTCAAGGGCTACCTATGTTCTGCCAGTGCTTCTGCCGGTAGCGCTGAGCGGAGTTATAGTCGCTTCCCGAGTACAGTTTAATCCACTGTTGTTCTCGCTTACCTTCATCGGCGTCGGTATGCTGGCTCTGGGGTCTTATATGATTAATGATTATTTTGATTATAACAGCGGAGTTGACGCCAGAAAAGAGGAATATCTCGACTATTCTGGCCTGAGCCATATTGTCTATCGACGAGGGAATCCGATAGTAACCGGCAGGGTCAAAGCTAATAGCGTGCTTTATGCTTCCGTAGTCTGTTTTATTCTCGCTCTGCTAATTGGCATCTATTTGACGATAAAGGTAGATTTACTAATCCTTATGTTAGGTGCGATAGGTTTTCTCATTGCCTATTTTTATTCGGCACCACCGGTAGACCTTAGCTCCCATGCTCTAGGGGAAATCTTGCCGGGCATAGCCTATGGCCCTCTGGCTATGATTGGTACATATTATGTCCTAAGCAAAACTTTTACCTTGGAAATAGTTTTAATCTCCATCCCCGTAGGTATTTTTGTTTCATTGATTCGATGGGTGGATGCTATTCCGGGCTATGAAGCCCATAAGGCAGTAGGAGAAACCAAGTTGACCACTATCCTCGGCAGGAGGAGGGCAGTAGGGTTTATCCCCTTGTTTCTGGCGGTGATATATCTAGGTATCCTCGCTGAAGTTGTTGCCGGGATACTACCGCTTGCCACCCTCCTTGTTTTTCTTTCCCTGCCACTAGCGATAAAGGTGGTTAAGATAGGTAGAGAAAGCTGTGGAGAGCCAAACCGCTTTCTGAAAGCAATACCACTGATATTGAAGTGCTATGTGCTGAGTTTGGTTCTACTTATGGTCGGTTATATACCTTGATATGTCCCAACTCTAAAGGTAAGGTAAAGAAGTGAAGTTAGTTTACTACGGCTGGTGGTACTTGAAGTGCCGCCTTCTGGGGAAGAGAATTCCCCTTCAATCAGTGGTTTCCATTACCACAAGATGCAATCTTAACTGCAAGCACTGTCTTGTCGCCAAAGCTATTGGCTCAGGCTCGCTAAAAGCAGAGGATTTCAAATGTTTCAGGCTATTGCCAATACTGAGGTATTGCTATGATACCGGAGCGCGCATTATCCACTTCGAGGGAGGGGAGCCCTTGCTGTGGAGGGATGGAGATTACTCGATTGAACACCTTATTCAGGAAGCCAAAAAAATAGGCTTTTTTGCTACCAGCTTTACTACCAACGGAACCCTGCCGATTAACTCCAGCGCGGACCTTATCTGGGTAAGTGTGGATGGGACAAGGGAAATACATGATGAAATTAGAGGTGCTGGTTGCTTTGACCGAATGATGAAGAATGTCGCCTATTCCTCTCACCCCCGCATTTATGCCAATATGGTGATAAACCGGTTAAATTATATGGTGGTTGAGGATGTAATCAAGATGGTGGCTCGGAGCACAGGCTTTCGCGCGATATCACTGAATTTTCACACCCCGCACCGTGGCGTTGAAGAGCTCTTTCTGCCCTGGGAGCAGCGGTGGGAGGTAATACATGGAATCATCCGATTAAAGAAGCAGGGTTTTCCGATTATTAATTCTGTGGCTGGGTTAAAGCTCTTTTACTCCAACAACTGGAAGAAGCGATGCTGGATTTCTAACTTTTTTCTGCCTAGTGGTGAACTGTCAAGCGAGTGTCCAGGCAGCCGGGAAGGCATCTGTGACCGCTGTGGATATGGAATGGGGGTTGAAATGTCGGCACTGTTTGACCTCAAGCCTTCAGCAATAAGGGAGGCACTGGGTGTGTTCTCAAAAGGATAGGGCTGCTCTGGCTAAACCGTGAGACAAGAGTAAGGCCGTTATGGTATCCGCCTAGCCTAGTGCTCAGGAAAACGCTAGCCGCTTTTTATTATGCCTGGTTAACCCGGTGGATAAAGCTCCCGCTTAGTGGCGGGAACGTTCGCCACATGCCACTTAATGAAATTTACTACGAATTAGAGCTGTTCTGCAATCTAAAAGACAGAAGCAATATGAATGGAAGGTGTAGAGCCTGTCCTAATCGCGAAATCTGTGGTGATTGTTGAGGTAGAGCTTATGCCCA
>CAZMJZ010000173.1:0-2308 GCA_964566845.1 uncultured Dehalococcoidales bacterium
TGAATGGTGATAACATCCTGGGCAACATCAATAAGACGTCTAGTGAGGTAACCGCTATTTGAAGTCCTCAGGGCGGTATCAGCTAATCCCTTGCGAGCACCATGAGTAGAAATAAAGTACTCCAGAACACTAAGCCCCTCACGGAGACACGACTTGATAGGAAAGTCAATTATCCTACCAGATGGGTCAGTCATTAAACCCCGCATACCTCCCATCTGGCTAATCTGGGAAACATTTCCCTTGGCTCCAGATGCTGCCATCATGTAAATGCCACCATAGCGGTCAAGAGTATTGGAGATGATATCAGTAATACTGTCAGTGGTTTCCATCCATATCCCTACGGCGCCATTATATCTTTCATCTTCAGTAATTAAGCCATGATGATACTGGTTTTCAATAATGGCAACCCTTTCCTCTGCTTCCTCTAATAGCTTTGATTTACTTTGAGGAACCTCGATATCACTGGTAGCAATAGTAATCCCTGATTTGGTAGTATAGTGGAAGCCTAGCTGTTTGAGGTTATCCAGTACCACAGCTGTATCTTCGTTACTTAGTAGTTTATAGCAATCGCTTACTATTTGCTTCAAGCTTGATTTGTCAATTGCTTTGTTGTAGAATCCTAGTTCTGGAGGCAGAACACTGTTAAAGATAATGCGACCGGCACTGGTTTTAACCCTTTGCCCCCTCTTCTGGTCTCTTACCTCAATCTCAGCTCTGAGGTTAATGGCGCCAAGTTCATAAGCAAGCCTTGCTTCCTCAAAACTGCCGAATATTGTACCTTCCCCTTTAGCTTCAGGGGAGATAGTAGTTAAGTAATAGCAACCGAGGACTATATCCAGAGTCGGGGCTACCACTGGCTCACCACAGCTTGGCAGCAGCATATTGTGGGTGCTAATCATCATCTCTCTAGCCTCTTTAACTGCAGCTTTGGACAAGGGGATATGAACTGCCATCTGGTCACCATCAAAATCAGCGTTAAAGGCAGAACATACTAGGGGATGGAGCTGTATAGCATTGCCATCAATGAGTACTGGCTCAAAAGCCTGGATGCTAAGCCGGTGCAGGGTGGGCGCACGATTAAGCAGTACCGGCCGCTCCTTGGTAACCTCTTCCAATATGTCATATACCTCTGGCTTAGCTCTCTCCACCAACCGTCGGGCGCTCTTAATATTATGGGCAAGGTCCTGCTCCACTAGTCGGTGCATTACGAAGGGCTTAAAAAGCTCTAGAGCCATCTGTCTGGGTAAACCACATTGGTAAAGCTTAAGCTCTGGACCAACAACGATAACCGAACGACCGCTGTAGTCCACTCGCTTACCTAGTAGATTCTGGCGAAAGCGTCCTTGTTTACCCCGGAGCATATCCGAGAGTGACTTCAATTTGTGATTACCACTGACGGAAACGGCTCGTCCCCTCCGACCATTATCAATAAGGGAGTCTACTGCTTCCTGGAGCATCCGTTTCTCATTGCGGATGATAATCTCCGGCGCCCCAACTTCCAATAAATGACATAGCCGGTTATTGCGATTAATGACTCGTCGATATAGGTCATTAAGATCACTAGTAGCAAATCTGCCTCCGTCTAGCTGAACCATAGGGCGAAGCTCTGGGGGTAAGACAGGCAACACAGTTATGATCATCCACTCTGGTTTATTGCCACTGCGGCGGAAGGCTTCTACTATCTGCAGCCGCTTACTTGCCTTCCTGCGCCGTTGACCTGAAGTAGAATGGGTCTCTTGGATTAGCTTACTACGTAATTCATCAAGGTTAACATCCTTAAGAATTTGAAGGATAGCTTCAGCCCCCATCCCAGCCTCAAAAACTTGACCATATTTATGCTTTAGTTCATTGTAACGATTCTCGGTGAGTAGTTCCCTTTCCCGAAGGTCTTTTAATTGTTCCACATTAACGGAAAGCTCTTCATCAAGCCGTGTTTTTTCCTCAATGAAATGTTGCCTGATATGGTTTATTTCCTCTACTGTCGCCTGCTTCTGCTCCATCTCTACGATTTCAGCCTCCACTGCCTTCTGGCACTCGGCTATTTTCTGCGAGATGTTCTCCTCAAGCTGCTTAATTACTTCCTGTCGTGCCTCTTCATCTATAGAGGTGATGATATAATGGGAGAGGTAAAGGACACGCTCCAAGCTTCGCAGCGAAATATCGAGCAGTAGCCCTAATCGGCTGGGTATCCCCTTGGCAAACCAGATATGACTCACCGGACACGCCAACTCAATATGCCCCATACGTTCCCGTCGTACTTTAGCCCGAGCTACCTCAACGCCACACTTATCGCAAATAACCCCCTTGT
>CAZMJZ010000174.1:0-2299 GCA_964566845.1 uncultured Dehalococcoidales bacterium
GGACGACGCAAGGTAGCTGCCTTAAACAGATTTGCTGATAAATATGACCAGCCGTTATCCAACTGGGTAGTGGTTGGTGATAGCATTACCGATTTCAGAATGCTCCAGGCAGTGGAAGCAGAAGGTGGACTAGCCATTGCTTTTAATGCCAATGAATATGCCCTGCACCATTCAACTATGAGCCTGGCTTCCACACAGATTAGCGACCTAAAGGAAGCGCTGGAAGTCTGGCAGAAGAGCCAACGCCGAGCGGTAGAGAAAATCGTAAAGGGAAAAGAGAAATTTGGGGGCTCAGGAGACAGAGGTTACTTTCACTGGCTATCAGGCAGGGAAAATATAGACTATGTTATCGAGGTTCATAAGACAATAAGACGGCTAGTCAGGGAGGAAGCAGGCAATCTAGGGTGAGCTTATGTTATGTAAATCTTTAAAAAAGAGGGAAGGAATATGGATAACAAAGATTGGCTACAAGACCCTCTTATGGAAATTGGCAAAGGCTCTTACAAACCACGTCAACTAAAGAGCCCTAAAGATGAAGAGCAGTGTCGGGCATGGCGACTTTTTCACTATTCTACCAGACTTAAACTAAAGGGGGCTAACTTCTTTTGTACAAAGGTAATCGATACTGCGCGTACTTCAGAGGACGAATTAAGATGGTATTTGGATGCATTCTTTTTCGAGCTAAGGGCTGCTTGCGATATCCTCTTACAAGAATTGAACACCGTCTATGCCTACGATTTGCAATTGGAACCGGAGGCTGTCCGCTGGAACAAGATAAAAGGCAAGTTACCTAATGAATTAGTTAAATATTTTGAAGAAGAACGAAGGAAAGATTGGTTTTGCGAAGTCCAATGGTACAGAAACACAACAACTCATCACTACCGTATCCCCAAAAGCGGAGGTAAAATATGGGTGGGACATGACTCTACATATTATGCTGGTCTGCTGTATATAGATAAGGAAGGGAAAATCAAGATTAAAGAAATCAGCATCTGTAAAGATTATCTCAGTAATATGGTCAATTATATAAGCTCCGTTTGGGAAAAGATGGCAGAGGAGTTCGAATAGGAAGCAAGACTAGGGGAGTTTTAGAGGGGCTTCGCCCCTCTAAAGAAATTACCTCCCCCTTCCCCTTACTAAGGGGAAGGGGGATAAAGGGGGATGGGGTTCAAGTGAGCAATATTGAGGTAATTGGGCTGGGGGCGCTGAATATAGACTACTTATATAAGTTAGAGCGCATCCTTGATGACGGAGAGACAGTTGTGAAAAGCTCAGAATCGTCTCCCGGCGGCTCGGCAGCCAATACTATCTATGGTTTGGCAAAGCTTGGGGTGAACACCGGCTTTACTGGCGTTATTGGTGATGATGCTGAAGGCAAAATATTACTCCACGACTTTCAGAAAGTGGGAGTAGATGTTAGACAAATCAAGGTAAAGCACGGAGCAAAAACAGGCTCAGTATTATGCCTTAGTGATAGGCTGGGTAGGCGCTCCCTTTATGTCATACCGGGCGCCAATAACCTGCTAACTATAGAGGACTTAGAGCTAGATTATATGAAACAGGCAAGAATGCTTCATCTCTCTTCCTTTGCTGATGATAAGCAGTTCAAGGTATCACTGGAGGTGATAGATAGACTGGATTCATCTGTCAAGGTTAGTTTTGCTCCTGGAGCACTATATACCGCTAAAGGGCTTAAGGCTTTGACTCCAATATTAAAAAGGACTTGTGTTCTCTTTATCAACCAGGATGAAATAAGGCAATTGACAGGACAAGATGTTATAGCTGGGACAGAAAGCTGCCTTAATCAAGGTTGCCATATTGTCGTCGTTACCTTAGGCAAAGGAACAAAGTTAGAAATAGGCAAGAGGACTAGCCATAGAGCTGTTACCGCCGTCTGTTACATTAGAGATGCCGACAATGAATATGTGATTAAATCTGCTAGTCAAAATATAGTATCTGAGGTAGATACTACCGGTGCTGGAGATGCTTTTACTGCAGGATTTCTCTACGGTCTACTTAACGGCAAAGGATTTGAGGAATGTGGTCGTCTCGGTAGTCTTATAGCCCAGTTCTCTATTACTGAAATGGGGGCAAGACAGGGTTTGCCTACTCTTGCCGAACTGGCTCAACGCTACCAAGAGCTTTATTTAGAACAACTATAGGATTTACTCCTCTACGGGCTTCTCCCCAGCTTCATCAGTCTTGGCTATTTCTTTTTTTGATTCACCCAGGATTTCGTCCACAATGCCATACTCAACTGCCTGCTCAGGGTTAAGGTAGAAGTCCCGGTCAGTATCAT
>CAZMJZ010000175.1:0-2240 GCA_964566845.1 uncultured Dehalococcoidales bacterium
TTCACTGAGGCATCTATAAATCTTGCCGATGATGAGGAGCTAATGCGATTGATGGCCAACGCTGGATTCAACCGGGTATTCGTTGGCATTGAAACTCCCAATGAACAAAGTCTGGCTGAGTGTAACAAGTTTGCCAATATGAATCGTGACTTAGTGGCTTCAGTCAAGAAGATTCAAAACCATGGCTTGGAGGTTCAGGGAGGATTCATAGTTGGTTTTGATAGTGACCCAATCTCAATCTTTAAAAACCAAATCAGTTTCATTCAAAAGAGCGGAATTGTTACCGCCATGGTCGGTTTACTGAATGCGCCTCGTGGTACCAGACTATACCAGCGTCTAAAAAACGAGAACCGCTTGTTGAAGGGCTTTACCGGTGACAATACCGACTGCTCGCTCAACTTCATACCTAAGATGAACACTGATACGCTCATAAATGGCTATAAACATATTCTGAATACGATTTATTCACCCAAGCACTACTATGAACGGGTTAAAATGTTCCTAACAGAGTATAAACCACCAAAAAGAAAGGTGGCATTCCAGTTTAAGTTTCATTTTATAGAAGCAGCTATTAAATCGGTGTGGATTTTGGGTATCAGAGAAAAAGGAAGACGGTATTTCTGGAAGCTTCTTGTTTCCAGCTTACTAAAATATCCTCGCTCATTCCCTCTATCTATGAGCCTTGCTGTCTATGGATTCCATTTCCGCAAGATTGTTGAGAACTACATTAGCGCACCGATTGAGAATGCCCCAGCCTTGGGACAACCAGAACCTGGCGGATAAGCAGAATCAAGCGCTAAAGGTATTGGGCTAGCTCAGTCAAATCATGAATCCGGGGACAGTCACTGACTTCAGGGTATAAACCGTAGCGGTCTATAAGTATAGGATTAATGCCTACCCCTCGGGCGCCAATCACATCTAATTTATACTGGTCACCGACATGGATAGCCTGGGAAGCGTTTACCCCGGCTTGCTCTAATGCCGCCAGAAAAATACCCGGCTCAGGCTTGTCAGTGCCCACCTGCCCAGAGGTAACCACAAAGTCAAGATAAGGCTCCAGACCTAGCTCACGACATATGGGATTCATATCCCTGGTCAGATTGGTTATCATGCCTAAAATGAAATTTCGCTCCTTTAACGTTTTCAAGGTCGGTAATACATCATCAAAGAGAATAAAGGTCATTCCCTTAAATAGCTGACTTGCCTTCTTCATAATTTTTAAAAGTAGCTCTTTGGGGACCTTAATCCCAGCCTCAGTTAAAGCTATTTCCTCGTAACGAATGTAAACCTCGGCCTTTTCCTCAGGACTTCTCTTCTCCACCGGTGACAGAGTGTTTTCCTCAAAGAAAAACTTATCAGCAAGCAAAACACCCTTCATCATTTGCTCAGGTGATACTTCAATATCAAAATGCTGGCAAGCTCGCCTATGTAATTCGTAATGCGGAGGTTCATAATGGGCTAGAGTATTAAACCAGTCAAGAAAAATTGCTTTAATCACATTGACATTCCAATTTAACCATCCTCAACGCCCCGGTCTTTAAGATAATCAATGACATCCTGAATAGTTACCATCTTTTCGGCATCTTCATCTGGTATCTCAATCTTCTGAGAAGGATTACTAAACTCCTCTTCTAGAGACATTATCAACTCTACCAGATCCAGAGAATCAGCCCCTAAATCGTCAACAAAGCTAGCCGTGGGAACCACCTCCTCAGCCTCCACACCAAGTTGCTCCACGACTATTCTTTTTATTCGCTCAAAAATTGTTGCCATTTTCTACCTCTCTTTCTATCTACTGGCAAGAGCGCTAACCGAGCCTAAAACTCCGTTGACAAACTTTGGCGAATTATCACCACCAAATTTCTTGGCTAGCTCAACTGCCTCATTTATGGCCACCTTAATTGGCACTTTATTATCAAGCAAAAGCTCAAATATTGCAAGCCTCAGTATGTTCCTATCAACCACCGGTATCTGTTCAATGGGCCAAGCCGGAGCCAAGTTTTTAATATTCAGGTCGATTGCCTCTTTATTACTGATAACACCGCTTACCAGTTCACGGGCAAAGGAAACATTCTCCCCGGATAATCCCTCCTTCTCCAGAAGGCGCTTGGCCACTTCTTCCACCTCATGCCCCACAGCATCAACCTCGTATAGTGCCTGCAGGGCAATGATTCTCGCTTTTCGCCGCTCCCCTATCATCGCTTACCCCCAAACCAAACTGCTATTATACCATTGTCAGT
>CAZMJZ010000176.1:0-2182 GCA_964566845.1 uncultured Dehalococcoidales bacterium
GCGCACCTTCAAGATAGAGCGTATAGAGCGTATACATCTGACCGATGAGACTTATGTTATACCACCTGATTTTGATGCTAACGTTTATCTCGGCTCTTCTTGGGGTATTGTCGTGGAGGGTGAGGTCAAGACCATCAGGCTCAAGATTAATGCACCCGAGATAGCCAGAATGATGAAAGAGACAATCTGGCATCCCTCACAGGTGCTGGAGAAACAGAGCGATGGCTCAGTAATAATGACACTGAGGGTTACCTATACGGTAGAGCTTTACTCCTGGATACTGGGCTGGGGAGACAAGGTAGAGGTGCTGGAGCCAGAGGAACTCCGCCAGGATATAATTGAAACGGCTAAAGCCATGCTGGATGTGTATCATGAAAAATAATTTGTGACAATATAGCTGTCACAGGTAATAGATAGAATAAGTTCAGATTAAATCTAGCAATAGGTAACAGGAAGCTAATGTTTGACGCATACCTGGATATTGAGACTACCGGCTTGTCCTGGCTGGACGCTGATATAACCGTTATCGGCATCTACTTGGTTAACGGAGCTGATAGCAAGCTGGTTCAACTGGTTGGTGAAGGGGTAACCAAGGGGAATATCCTCGAAGCCCTAGATGGGGTGCATAGTATCTATACTTATAATGGCAGTCGGTTTGACTTGCCTTTTATTCATGCTTATCTAGGGATAGACCTGGGCAATTTGTATCGCCATCACGACTTGATGTATGACTGCTGGCAGAACAACCTTTATGGTGGTTTAAAATCAGTAGAGCAGCAGCTAGGTATACCCAGACAGCTAAAAGGTATCGGTGGTCTGGAGGCAGTAATGCTGTGGTTGAGGTATCAGAATGATGGTGACCACAATGCATTGACTTTACTGCTACAATACAATAAGGAGGATGTGGTGAATCTGAAGACTTTAAGGGAGAGGTTAACAGAATCTACTCGTATTGAATTATTGGATTAGTGAATCACTATGCCCATCTACTCTCATTCACAGTTAAATATGTATGAACAGTGCCCGCTGAAGTATAAGCTCCGTTACCGGGATAAAATCAAACGGGATACAGAAGGTATTGAGGCCTTCCTGGGTACAAAGGTACACGAGACTCTCAAGAAGTGCTATAACGATATCCGGCTTACTAAGCTAAACAGCCTGGATGAATTACTCTCCTACTATGATAACATCTGGCAGAAGAACTGGCATGACTCAATCGTTATCATGAAGAAAGACTTGACGCAGGAGCATTATCAGGCATTAGGCAGGAAATTGATTGAGACCTACTACCAGCGATATGCCCCCTTTGATTCGGATATGACTATACAGACTGAAATGAGACTAAATTTCGCTCTTGACGATGGGAATAAATATAGGATGATGGGTTATATAGACCGGCTGTCATGTACTAGCGATGGTATATACCAGATTCGTGATTACAAAACATCAGCCCACCTGCCAGGTCAGGAAGAAGCTGATAATGACCGGCAACTGGGTTTGTATCAGATTGGTGTTCAGAAAAAGTGGACAGACATTAAGAATATCAGGCTTATCTGGCACTACCTTGCCTTTGATAGGGAGCTTGTTTCCTCACGTTCCGATGCGGCAATCTCCGAGCTGGTGGCAGAGACTACCAGACTGATTGACGAGATAGATTCGGCTACAGATTTCCCACCGAGAGAATCTGGTCTATGTGACTGGTGTGAGTACCCCGACCTCTGTCCAATGAGAAAGCACTTTTATATTGTAGAAGCCCTCCCGGTGAATGAATACCTAAGCGAACCGGGTGTTGTTCTGGTTAATAAGTATGCAGAACTCAAGGATAAAGCCTCAGAGATTGAAGACGAGCTGGGAAAGGTAAAAGAAGCGATTCTGGACTATGCCCGAAGGGAACAGGTAGAGGTTCTAAAGGGTAGTGACCGCAAGGCTAGATTCAGATTTGATAAGAAATTGAAGTTCCCTGGCAAGAGTGAGGCCGAACGAAAAGAATTAGACGATACCATAGTAAAAGCGGGCAAGTGGATGGATGTTTCGCAACTTGACATAACGGCATTAACTCGAATAGTAGAGGAAGGTTTATGGGACAAAAGTATGGTAGACGAGGTATTGAAATTCGGCAGAATAGAAGAGACCGGTTCCATTTACCTGTCAAAGCTGAAGGATGAGGAAAGGTAGCTAAGAA
>CAZMJZ010000177.1:0-2172 GCA_964566845.1 uncultured Dehalococcoidales bacterium
TAACCTGAACTTAAAGCCGAATATACACCACACTTAGCAGTCATAGGCACGACTTATTCTCTTTTACTCGGCTTTCTTTTTCGGGCTTTTAATCTTGATGACTTCCCTGCCGCCATAGCTTCCACAGGTAGGGCAAACATGATGAGGTAGTTTAGGACTATGACATTGAGGGCAATAATCCAGCGGAGGAGGAGTTAAGCCAAGATGACCACGCCTCTTACCCTGACGCGCCTTAGCGTATTTTCGTTTGGGCAAAGCTCCCATAATTCACACCTTTCCTTTCCGAATCTTGAGCTATACAATCACAAGCTCCCTGATTGAGATTGTGACCGCAGTAGGGGCATAACCCGGCACAATTTTCACTACAAAGTGGCTTCATAGGGGTAGCCAGCAGTTCATACTGACGTACTGCTTCGGTTAAATCAAGAATATGATGCTCATCAATAGTGAAGCAGCCGGTCTCTTCAGGCAATGGTAGCCAGGTACCACTAATTACATCCGTTACAGGAAAATATTCCTCTTCAATATTTAGAACCACAGGGCAATTAAATGAACTCAAGCAGCGGCTGCAGGTAATCTCAACTTCAGTGTGTAGTGTACCCTTAACCAGGATACCCCGGTCAATACGCATCAACCTGACCTCACCCTGAACCTTGTTACTGCGGCCGTCGCCGGTAACATCACCGACTTCACTCACCTCATAATTTCGTATTGAGCCTATGGATTCCTTGAGCAACTGAGAAACATTTATTTGCATAACGTCCTACCACTACTAAAGTCAGCTTATTATATGTCAAGCCTCATACTTACTGCAATCTCACATGATATTTGTTTTTATGATTATTTACACATTGTTTATTTATCTCGTCATTGCGAGTCCTTCGGTGGAAGGACGAAGCAATCTCTAAAAACAATAGGCGATTGAAGAACAAAAGGGTAGATTGAAAATATTTTAAGCAACCTATCCCCCTAACCCCCTTCCCTTACAAGGGAAGGGGGGGAGTTATAAATAAGAGAGGGGGCTTCGCCCCCTCTCTAAGCTCTCTTCCCCTCCTCTTCGCACAATGCTCATTCACGCCTTGCCTTTCTCTTCCTAAGTTCAAAGGCGATGGCATTTCTCAATACCTGATTAGTACCTTCATATATCTGGGTGATTTTGGCATCTCTCATCATTTTCTCAATGGGATAATCACGCATGTAGCCAACTCCACCAAAAATCTGCACCGCATCAATAGTAACTCTCATAGCTGTGTCCGAGGCAAAAACCTTGGCCATCGCCGCTTCTTCAGTGAAGTTCTTGGCTCCGCTATCTATTGTCCTGGCGGCGGCGTAAACCAGTAACCTGGCGGCTTCCACCTGAATTGCCATATCAGCCAGCATGTGCTGGACGGCTTGAATAGAAATGATAGGATGTCCGAATTGTATACGCTGCCGGGCATGGTCTACTGCCGCTTCCAAAGCTCCTTGAGCCAGTCCCACCGCTTGCGCTCCAATTCCGGGGCGGGAGCGGTCCAGGAGTCTCATCGTTATAATAAAACCCATTCCCTCCCGACCAATCATATTCTCTTCAGGAACCAGACAGTCCTGGAAAACCAGTTCCCTTGTTGAAGAAGCACGAATGCCCATCTTCTTCTCTTTCCTGCCGAAAGAGAAGCCCGGTGTATCCTTCTCCACCAGAAAAGCGCTGGCGCCACGGGCACCCCTTTCTTTGGCAGTCAAGGCAATAACGGTATATATCTCAGCCTCACCGCCGTTGGTGATAAACTGCTTGGTTCCGTTAAGCACATAGCCCCCCCCTTCTCGCCTGGCGGTTGTCCTTATATCACTGGCATCACTGCCGGCTGTTTCTTCAGTTAAGCCAAAAGCGGCTAGTCTCTTCCCGGAGGCAATATCAGGCAGGTATTTCTGCTTCTGTTCTTCAGTGCCATACTCCAGCAAGGGGAAGCTTCCCAGTGCGCTGGCAGCATAGCTAATAGCAACACCGCTACATAGCCGGCTTAGCTCCTCCACAACCAGACATAACTCAAAACAGCCACCACCTATACCTCCATATTCTTCGGGAATAAAGACACCAAACATGTCAGTATCGGCGAGGTCTTTTATGATAGCCCAGGGGAACTCCTCCTTCTCGTCAAGCTTCGCCCGCACCGGTAGTATCCTTTCCTCAGCTAT
>CAZMJZ010000178.1:0-2145 GCA_964566845.1 uncultured Dehalococcoidales bacterium
TTCAAAGTTGCCGACACATTCAGTGCACCTGTCCGGGTCAATTATGTAGGTCTCTTCTCCCTCAGAGATCGCATCATTTTTGCACCTAACTTCACAGAGCCCGCAGCTCATGCAATCATCTGTGATCTTATATGCCATTTAACAACCTCCTGACTTTGCATATTGTTTCTGAATCGGTAGTTAATCTGAGTGTCAGCCCCGCTTGTACTAACAGTCATTTAGCTCATGCCACATTTGCTCCTATCTTCCAGGGAGCGGGCAACAGATATAATCACTCTATCATCAAATTTGCGTCCTATTTAGGGCAATTCAAGTTATAGCAAGGTGTTCCTACCTGATGGGATAATCAGGCAACGCAGTTATAGCTAATGCAATCGCCAGCGGGACCAACCGCAACTTGGTTACCTCCCACCCTACAAATATCTCTTTCTCCTCTTCGCATATCTCTGCCATTTCCTCTGGACATTGCTAAAACTCCAAAGAATAGTTAGCGTTTTTACTACATTGGTAACAATCCACAGGTGCCTATAGTGTGGGTAGGATGGCTTATATGCTTGAGCCTAGGCCGAGTAATGAGGGAAATAGCCGCTTCGGATTCTTAATATTGTATTTAGGGAAATCTAACATGGAGACGTCCTCGCCTATGGGCTGACAAACTTAAAACTTATTGCCATACTGAATACATCGCTATTCATAGATTGGTATGAGCCTCACCTCCTCTTTTTTCTAGTTATTCAATACGGCGTTGGATTTCAGATAATTGTTGCGACCAGCGCCTAGGGTCTTCAATGATTCAAGCCCTTACACGGATGTACCTCTTGGATACCAATAGGAACACATAACCAATAATATAAAACGGTCATCCCTCGATGGCAAACTACTTACCTCACTTTAACTGTCGATGGGAACAGTCTTCTCCTTACACTGCTCACAGTATCCTTCTAAGTACAATTCAGCTTTGGTTACAATGAACCTATGGTTGTGCTGTACCTTATCCACTAGCTTGCGAATTAGGGGGCTCTCAAACCCTATAATCTTTCCACAGCCACGACACACTAGGTACTGGTGCTCCGGCGTTTGCTTTATCTCATAGTGGCAGCGTATCTGACCTAGCCGCCTTTCATCCACCAAGCCCAATTCCGTAAAGAAATGCAGACTGCGATAGACTGTAGCCAGACTAATGGAATCGTGGAGACGAGTCGCACGCCGATGCAGTTCTCTGGCATCTATATGCCCGCAGGCGTCATGGATTATTTGCAGGAGCAACTGTCGCTGGGCAGTTACGTGGTGTCCCTTCATTTCGATGCCTGAGTTGAGAATGTTTCTCATTTTTACAAAAACCATTTTAGTTGTTTTGCCCATCTATGTCAACAGGTGAGCCCAAAGGAGGTGGACCTCAGCCGAGAAGAGTTCTGCGAGCTATTGGAGTCAGAGGATGATGACAAATATTAGTCTGTATAAACATGGTCTGGAATAGAGTGCTTCTCCATTTCATTCAGGAACTTACTGGACATAAAACGATGAATATTCTGAGGGTTTACCTCTAATATGAACCAGCGCAATATATATTATCACGCGCTCCGTAATGGTGTAGTAAAGAAGCAATTCGCAATAAATATTTATAGTCTAGAAATATGGTAATGAAAGTTCTGAAGACTTTATCTGAACTTTTTTCTTTTAAAGGGAAAGTAGCTTTAATTACTGGTTCTACCATTGGTAAGGCAATGGCCTACAGATTTGCCGAAGCAGGCGCAGATTTAGAACTTATATACATAAACAAAAAGGGTTTAAGAGCTTTAGAAGCTCGTGCAAGACAAAGGTAGAACTTTTTGTAAGACGTTTGCCTTTATCTACTGCGGTTCGAATCCCTTTTGGTGGGGTATGTTCACTTTCTTGTTAACGAAGTGTAGACAGCGTGAAAACAGTTATTTCGTGTAAGCTCACTTGATTCTTTATTGTTACCCAACCTCCAATAAGCCTTCAAACGCAGCCCATATCGTTATATTGTAACCATGAATCCAATTAACCACTGGGCAAAAGTTGGGATGTCTGATTTCTTGTACGTAAGATTATCCCTCTGGCAAAGAGACTGGCATCAAATTCTCTTGTCACAGCTTCAGACGTGGCTTTGCCTGTAATCTACAC
>CAZMJZ010000179.1:0-2132 GCA_964566845.1 uncultured Dehalococcoidales bacterium
TCAAAACTCCATTACATATCAAAACTCACCATTATTAGAAACATATCGCTAACGACAAGAGATAATTCCCTCAGCCAACTTATTCCTTGCTTATACCTCCGGCAATACTCTTTAACATAGTAAGAATTCCGATAACAGCCCGTTGTATCTCGACAGGCTCTTGACCTAGTACCATACCTACATAAGGGTCCAGTACCTTGCTACTATTGCCCAGGCTATTTTCAGTTGTTCGTGGCGACTGCATAGACAGGTAGCCGGCTAAAGTAAATAGCTCATTCTCCCCAAAGCCTAGGGGTGAGGCAATTCTACGTAGAATGTTGGCTGAAGGGAAACGCTCGCCCCTTTCTATACGACCCAAGTGTGATGGAGACACACCTGACTCAGTCGCTAGCTCCTGCAATGTCATAGGTCTCGTAATCCTTTGTTGCTTAATTATTTTACCCAGATTATTAATCTCCATAATAATATAATAGCTTGCCAATTGGCAGATGTCAATAATGGAGGTCGTTTAGCAACGGGCGGTTTCAGTCATCTATCCCCTTTGCCCTGGTAATAGCCAACAAGCCTTCAGTTAAACCTGTTCCCATCCACATCATTCAGTTTTCTCAAGAAGTGGTCTTTGGATATCTTCTTGTCATAAGGGAAGTCGCCAAAGAAAGACCCTACAGTGGTTTGCTTACACCTTACTTACCTTTGCCATCTCTCAGCCTCCAGCCTTTCGTATAAGTATAATTGCTCTGAGGCTAGTTGGTTAGCTGGGGAGCAAGGTCTTTTTGAAGAGTTGCTAAACAATCTCTTAATTCGGATTGTTGACAGTTAACCTTTAGCTGTGGTAGACTTGGCTTTTGGTATTGAACAGCTAAGCTAATAGTTGACAGATTAAGATTTTTGTTGAATCTGTCTCTACTGTAAATGGATGAGTTTTAGCTCATCCATTTAAATTGTGTAGTACATGATATAGGAGGGGAGGGCGAATGCCTACTATTAATCAGCTTGTTCGTAAGGGGCGTAGCAAGATTACCAAGAAAAGCAAGGCGCCGGCATTGCGTCTTACTTATAATGCTTTGAAGAATAGAATGGTACAGGGAAATGGCGCTCCCCAGAAGCGAGGAGTTTGCCTTCAGGTTAAGACAACAACGCCGAAGAAGCCCAATTCAGCACTACGCAAAGTAGCTAGAGTACGACTGACCAATGGCTTGGAGGTCACTGCCTATATTCCTGGTGAAGGGCATGAGTTGCAGGAACACTCCATGGTTCTGCTTCGTGGAGGGCGAGTTAAGGATTTGCCTGGTGTTCGTTATCATATTATCCGGGGAGCACTGGATGCTAACGGTGTAGCTAACCGCTGTCAGGGTCGCAGTAAGTACGGAGCCAAGCAAGGTAAAACCTTGGCTGAGGCTGAGAGCGTCTAAATACAGGAGGTAAAATGCCGAGAAGGACCCGAGCCATAAAAAGAGAGATAAATCCTGATGCCAAACATAATAGTGTAACAGTGGCTAGGGTAATAAATAAAGTCATGAAGTGTGGCAAAAAGAGCACGGCAGAGAGGGTTATATATGATGCTCTAGGCATTATAGAACAGCAATCGCCAGAAGCTGGGGTTACTGTTTTAGAATATGCGGTGAGGAATGCCACTCCCCTGCTTGAGGTTAAGCCACGCCGTGTTGGCGGGGCTACTTATCAGGTGCCAGTGGAGGTTAGTCCTGGTCGTGGTCTTTCTTTAGCGATACGCTGGCTGGTTAAATCAGCCAGAGCTAGGGTAGGTAAATCTATGGCTGAGAAATTGGCGGCTGAACTTAGTGATGCTGCTAAGAAGCAGGGAGTGGCCATTAAGAAGCGTGAAGATACCCATAGGATGGCTGAGGCTAATAGAGCCTTCGCCCACTATAAATGGTGAGAGGTTACATTATTAATTCTAATGTTATATTAAAGAGTCCCACATCAACAAAGTTTGAGGTAAAGGACAAGACTATGCCCAGGAGTTTCCCTTTAGACGGGATAAGGAATATAGGTATTATTGCTCACATTGATGCTGGTAAGACCACCCTTACTGAGAGGATGCTGTTTTACACTGGTTGTACCTATAAGATTGGTGAGGTGGATGAAGGAACAGCAGTGATGGATTGGATGGA
>CAZMJZ010000180.1:0-2106 GCA_964566845.1 uncultured Dehalococcoidales bacterium
AGCGACATCCTGGTATGCACTACGATTATTGAGTCAGGTCTGGATATGCCTAATGTTAATACCCTCTTGGTCAATAAAGCCGATAAGTTTGGGCTGACCCAGCTATATCAATTGCGTGGTCGGGTAGGTCGTGGTCCCAACCTCGCCTATGCCTATTTTCTATATGATAAGGGGAAACTTTTAACCCCCACCGCCGAGAAGCGGCTGAGGACTATATTTGAAGCCACCGAACTGGGAGCCGGTTTTGTTATCGCTATGAAAGACCTGGAGATTAGGGGGGCCGGAACCTTGCTTGGGGCAAAGCAGAGTGGACATATAAGTGCCGTTGGCTTCAGCCTTTACTGCCGGCTTTTGGCTGAGTCAGTTGAGCAACAAAAAACCAAACAGGCTGGTATACCTGAAGAAAAGGTAAAGCCCGCCCTAGGCGGGAGGCCGTCGCCACTGCCACCACCAGCTATAGACCTGCCCCTGGCCGCCTATATACCTGATGAATATGTCTCCGACCTCAACACCAGACTAGCTCTTTACCAGAGCCTGATAAAGCTGGAAACGGTTGACCAAATAGAGGATTTAGCTCACGAATTTAGCGATAGGTTTGGCACTCTGCCTATAGAGGTAAAAAACCTGCTCTACGCGGTTAAAATAAAGATTCTGTCAGCTAAGGCTGGTATTGAATCCATCTCCACCGAGGAAGGTCAAATCATACTCAGGTTATTAGAGGGCTTACAGTTTAACAAACAGAAACTTGAGCCTTTCTCAAAAGACGGCATAAAAACAGGCGTGACCCAGCTCCGCCTAAACCCCAAACGGCTTGGGAAGGAGTGGCAGCAGGTATTAGAGGAGGTGCTAAAGGAGATAGAGTTATTATAATTAGGGATAGTCGTGTGCTTTCAATGTTCTTCGAGAATTCGATTCCTTTCCGATACAAGTTCCTCACACATAAGAGTGTCATAGATTTTCTGGGCTGGTATTACTACTGCAATACCAGCATTAATAGGAACCTCTACGCCACCTAGGATATTGCCTTTTTCGACAACCTCTTGTTTGATTGGGTAATGCCCGTAAACTAATCCAAGTAATGCAAAAGGCCCCTCCCCAAATTCAAATTTTCCTAGCTTATCAAATTCACCACCTGCTATTCGAGAGATCCCTGGCTTTCGGTCGAATGGAAAGTAGACAAAGGCTGGAGACCCACTAAGCCCTCCCCACGACCTAGCCTCGACTAAGTAAGCATATGTCGGAGTAGCGTCTTCGCTATCTGGGGCTGGGTCTAATTTAAGGGGTATTTCCTCATGAGGCATAAGTGAGATATTCCCAAACCTTATGATTGGCTGATTGCGTTCTTGTCCAGCATATTCGCTAAATAGCCCAACAAAGAAAACATCATCCCCTATGCCAATTTCTTGTTTCTTAACTATGCCCTCAGTAGCCAACATAGATAGCGGAATCGAAAGTAAATCGTAGTCCTGAGTTCCAAAGCTCACAGGCATCACCGCAACATCAGTTAGAGGAAGGCTCACCCAATCATCTTGAGAAATTGGAATATCATCAGCCTTACCACTTACTGGATTAATCCGAACATACAAAGAACCATCTGCCCTGCTTTTGTCAATCGCATGTCGAGCAGTCACAGCATAGGTTATATAACAGTCTGTATTTATAGGCACTCTAACAAAAAATGCTGTTCCAGCAGGCTTCTTCATTGCTTCATTCATATATTTGCCCGGCTTATCTGTTACAAGAAAAGCAACACACTTGCGAAACCGCTCGTCAATAAGCATATTCGGCTCCTCTCCAAACTACGAACTGTCTTCAGCATCTTGACTCTGCTATAGTAGACATCATCAATTAATTACTGTCAAGGGATAATTACCAATAGTTATTATGGATATACTAGCCAGTCTAAGAGGGGCGAAGCCCCTCTTTTTAATATCCTTCCCCTTCCCCTTATCAAGGGGAAGGGGATAAAGGGGATAGGTTACCTAAAATATAAAACCATTTTATCTATTGAGATTGCGGAGCTTGTTCCGAGCGTAAGCGAGGAATCCCTCTCCGAGTTTGCTTTGGCTACGCCTCGCAACCGCTGACGCTCCTCACAATGACATT
>CAZMJZ010000181.1:0-2101 GCA_964566845.1 uncultured Dehalococcoidales bacterium
CCCGGTGAGTGAAATCATGACTAAAGAGGTGCTATATATCCCCAATCATATCTCTCTGGCTGAGGCAGCCGAGACTATGCTAAAGGCAGACATTCACCAGTTGGTAGTTGTTGGTCCACCGGAGGGCGGCTCGGTTTCCATCGGGATTATCACCCTTCAAGATGTGCTGAAAAACACCGTTTAACTGTATATAATTATTAACCACTCTATTTTCTAATCAGCACCATAATCCCCGGCATGGCTAGGGAGGTAAGAGCAGCGCTACTAATTCTCTTGAGTCATGCCTGAGTCAACGCTACAACTGTAGTGAGCCAGCTTCTATGGTGAAATCCAGATAGATAGAAGCTCCCAGTTATCTCCTCGCTTAATCAATTCGGCATCAACCCACATCTTTTTACCATCGGAGTATTTTGCCTCTCCTTCGTATTCGGCGTAACTACGACCTTCACCGTACTCGACGTTGATAGATTTCATAGTAATGTCCTGATAACCAGTAAAATACTGGGGGTATCCCAATATCAAGTCTTCTATATCCTCCCTTGCCATCTCTTCTACACATAGGTCATAGGCAGCATTGACATCTTTAGCTGCGCCGGCTTGCATAAAGTTATCGACAACCGTATTACATTCCGTAGCGCCCGGAATAGCACCGCATGAGGTAACCAAAACGGCTATCAGTACAATAGACCCAATGCAAAGGCACTTGATAAACGTTTCTGCTCTTGACGTAGCCTTGTTTTTATACCTGGTTTCAATCATAGCTTCACCTCCCTGGACTGTGAATGTTTGCCATTAGGGCTATACCGCGAGAAAGTGTTAGTCAGAGTTTTGTTAATTATGACCCCTAAACCGGCACTGCTTTTGTTTTAGGGTTATTTCACAGGTTATGAGTTGAGTGTAGTTCTCTTTCGTTGGATTGTCAATACACCCAAACCCTACTCACTAATCAGCGTCATAATACCCAGCATGGCTAGGAAGGCAAGTCCGGCGCCGAAGAAGAAGGGGGCGGCTGGATTTATTGATTGCCATAGCCAGCCAGCAATCAGGCTAGCCGGTAAAAGTGCGAGACCAACCACGCCATGATACAATCCATAGGCGGTGCCCCTCTTTTCCTCAACTACCAAATCGGCGACAAAGGCTCGAGCTACCCCTTCAACTATTCCATAGTAGATTCCATAACAGGCAAAGAGCAGCCATATCTGCCATACCTCTGATGCCAGGGCAAATCCCATATAAACCAGGGCATAAATAAACCAGCCCAAGGTGATAACCCGCCGCCTCCCCACTCTGTCAGAAAGTATCCCCGCCGGTAAAGAAACAGCGACATAGGTAATATTGAACAGGACAAGCATCAAAACCACATGAATAAGGGGGGCTTCCAGATTCTGAGCTCTTAATATTACAAAGAAGTCGCTGGAATTACCCAGGGTAAACACAGCCATAATAGCCAGGAATACCTTAAACCTGGTGTCAAAGCCACCTGCCCGTTTGGAATCTATTTGAGGGCTAATATCACCTATCGAAGGTTTCCTTCTCTCCTGCACAAAAACCAACAGCACTATTACCGCTACGACTGCTGGCACAACACCAACCAGCACCAGCCACTGGTAGGTGTCTAGGTTAAGCTCCAACTCTCCACCACCCTGAACCATATATATAATAATAGCGGCTATAACCAGCCCAAGGACGGCGCCAAAGGTATCCATAGCCCTATGCAGTCCAAAGCCTTTCCCTCTCTCTCCAGCCGAGACTGAATCAGCAATCAGGGCATCACGCGACGAAGTGCGAATACCCTTCCCTATCCTATCGCTGAATCTAACCCCCAGCACTGCACCCCAGCTACTAGCCAGATACATAAACGGCTTGGCTATGGTAGAAATGCTATAGCCTAATACCGCTGGAGGCTTACGTTTACCCACTTTATCACTGAGCCAGCCACTAAATATCCTGAAGATAGCATCAACGCTTTCCGATAGCCCACCGATAAGACCGATGGCGGTGAACGGTGCCTTCAGCACATTGCGCAAAAAGAGGGGAACAAGGGTGAAAATCATCTCGCTACTAACATCAGTCAGCAGACTGACCACACCCAGAAAGAAAA
>CAZMJZ010000182.1:0-2028 GCA_964566845.1 uncultured Dehalococcoidales bacterium
GGTTCATAGTCCTCCTCCATCTCTCTGCCGGCAACCTCAACCACTATAGCCAAAGGTAAACGGGATTCTTCAGTAATATCATTTATGTCAGGCCCAATTACTTCAATCTTTCCGTCCTCTACCTCATTTATCCGCTTGGAGGTAGCCCACTCAACCATAGGTGTTCTGCCGCCGCCACACTCCAAATACCATTCCCCTTTCCGAATCCTCTCGCCCTCAAAGGCTGGACCAAAGGCTACCGGAATCGGTATCTCAGCCACTGTGATCTTCACCCCTCTTACCTCTATGGCTTTAGACACTATTTTATCGTAGGGAACATTGGAGACGACATGCTCGTAGGTGCATACCCCGGTAGGCAAAATCTCAGGTATTGGGGTATCAGCAATAACCGGGAAGCCAAAGTTGACGCAGCCGAGGGCATTGGCATACCACTCATCGGTAACATAGCCTAGCGGCAGGGCAAAGGCAAAGATGCGGTCTTTGTTATAGATAAGTACTTTTCTGAAATCGCCAGGCTCGATGCCGCCGAAGGAAAGTGCTGCCTTGGTGGCAAAGCCAGCGGCAAATACAGCGGCGGTAACATCAGGACCAAAGGAGACCAACCGAAGTGACCACCCAATCTGTACTCCTGCTTCCACAAGCTGTTCCGAGAACCTCTTCCCGTTATGCTCGGCACACATAAAGACATATAGGTTCTTCTGCTGGAGTTCGTTGGCGATTTTGGCAGCTATTTCTTTATTTGGTGCGGCGCCAAGGACAGCAGCAAAGCCTGGAGCAGTGCCATCCACAAATTCAATCCCACGTTTTCTCAGGATTATATCATTGGCGGCACCTAACCAGATATTACTATCAGTAGGGTCTTCCTGCTTAGTATAGAAATCAGGCTCCTCTAGATACCTTATGGCTTCAATAATCTCATCGGCAAAGAAGGTTGCCATCCCGGCATCAAGGGCTGGTGCTAGATAGGGCAAGGGGCATTGTTCCCTTACCGGCGGTGGTAACAGGGATTTACACTTCTTTAGCACCTGTTCCATATCACCCAATTTCTCCACCGGTGTTCCTAAAATCCCGTAGATTACCGGTAGATAATAGGCAGTGTTGGGGAAGCCTACCGGTTCATTATCCCCCCACCTGTCCATTGCCTGCTGCCACTTCTTCTCAGCCTGGTTAACAATTTTATAAGCCCCTCTAATGGCTGCTGATGCAATAATTTTAGACATATTTCAACCCCATTACACTTTTATTGTCTTGGTGATTATACTGCTTATAGTTCCCTTCTCATTGTCATATCGTAGAGTATCCGCTCTCTAGCCTTATCAATGCCTAAGGCTTTACGCTTCTTGTCGATGTGTTCAATCATAAGGCTGGCGGCTTTAAGCGGGTCTGGTTCAAATGCCCACATTCCACCATACATAGCCTCAAAATCCTTGAATAAAAACTCGCTGACCTCATTACTGCCTAAAGTAGGCCAATTAACGCCAAATACGGTGAATACTCCAGAGCCAACAAAATATTGACCAATGGAAATTGCCTTTTCGCTCATCCACTCGGGGGCAGCCCCGGCTACAGGCAGGTCACTGATGTCATCACCCAAGCCACCGTCTTTTACCATGGCAGTGGCTGCCATCAATATTCGACTATTATCAACACAGGAACCTAGGTGCAATACTGGCGGAATACCGACTGTTTCGCAAACCGAAGCTAGACCCTCACCAGCATATTTTGATGCTGCCTCTGGAGTCATCAGCCCAGCTTCAGCAGAGGCTATGGCACTACAACCAGTTTGAAGCACCAATACATCGTTCTTGATAAGTTCCTTAACCATGGTGATGTGAGCGTAGTTGTGTTTAACCCGGGCATTGTTGCAGCCGACAACACCAGCTACCCCTCTAATCCTGCCATTAATGATATTGTCATTTAGCGGTCGGTAGGAAGCCCGGAATAGACCGCCCAATAGGTAGTTAATCGTCTCGTGGCTGAATCCAGCCACTAGGTCAGTTTGCTCATTAGGAATATCAATATTCATCC
>CAZMJZ010000183.1:0-1997 GCA_964566845.1 uncultured Dehalococcoidales bacterium
GGTTCATCCTTCACCCTTTGGTGAAGGATAAAGGATAAAGGACGTGGCAATCTCACATAGTTGCGGCTTCCATATCAAGCAGATAACTTTTCCATTCCAAACCGCCGCTATAGCCACCGGGGTTGCCTTTGGTGGTTAACACACGGTGACAAGGGATAATAATAGGTAAAGGACTTCTGGCTAGAGCCTGTCCTACCGCCTGCGCTGCCATTGGTTTGTTAATCTGCTTAGCCACCCAGGCGTAACTCCTGGTTTCTCCATAAGGGATAAGCCTGGTTATTCCCCATACCTCACGCTGAAAGGCGGTCGCCTCCGACAGGTCAAGCTCATCAGGAAATGTTGTCCTATCACCCCTGAAGTAAACATTTAGCCTCTGTACCAAGTCGTCAAATGAGTGCGGAGCCCAAGTGGCATAATTTATACCACTACCTAATAATTGACACACTGCTTGAGCAGAGTATTGGGGTAAGGTGGTGCGCCGCAGCCCCCTTACCGAGCCCAATATCCCCACCCAACCCATATCAGTATTAAGAGTAATGTATTTCAGCCTCCTCCCTGGCATAATATTGGTTACCATCTCTGGTTATCCCAGCTCAGGCTCAATCAGACCGTAGTTACCATCCTTTCGCTGGTATAACAGGTTAATTTCTTCAGTATCAGCATTAAGGAACAGGAAGAAATCATGACCCAAAAGCTCCATCTGGTCGGTGGCTTCAGCCACTGACATTGGCTTAATGGCAAAACGCTTAACCTTGACCACATTTCGGACAGGTGGTAGTGTCTCTATTTCTTCGCTGAATTCACCACGGGCAAACGAGCTGTCCCTCCCTTTGTCATATAGTTTCCCCTTGTAGTGCTCAATTTGCCGATTCACAACCTCAGCTACCTTATCAATGGCGGTAAACAGGTCTTGCCCTCTCTCCTCACCACGAAGCAGGGTGCCGCTACTCAATACAGTTACCTGCACTACAAAGCGCTGCTGGGGAGACTTAGTCTTTTCTTCGGAGATTTCTACCTTTGACCCTATAATGCTGGGTAAATGGCGGCTGAGCTTACCCAGTTTGCGCTCAATGTGACGGTTAATTGCTGGTGATAGGTCTATATTTTTACCTGTTATTTGTAGCTCCATCTGTACATGTTCCTTCCCTTTTTAATTCGCTTAAATTTCCCTAGCCAGCACTAGCCCCCAAACCGTGGTAGCTCCGGATGCTTTTAGCGCCACAGCACAGGCATTAAGAGTAGCCCCAGAAGTGGAGACATCATCTATCACTAAAACTTGCTTATCCCGTAGCCTGTGGTTACGACAGATAAAAGCACCATCTACATTACTCCTCCGTTCATCCACAGTTGATGCTCTAGCCTGGGGAGATGCGTGTCGCTGGCGGGTAAGACAGTCATCTACTACCGGTAAGTCGATGAGCTTGCCTAGCTCCCTAGCTAGCAGGCGTGATTGATTATAGCCACGCTCCTTGAGTCGCTTATGATGCAGAGGTACCGGCACCAGCACTTCTCCGGGTACAGGATTAGTAATAAGATAAGTCTGCAATAACCTGACCAAAGGCTGAGCAAGGGCTCTAAGGTTTCGGTATTTTAGCTGATGGATGGACTGGCGCATCACTCCGTCAAACCGGAATGGGGAACGAATGCTATCTATCTCTGCCTGCCAACCAACACAACTGGGGCAAAGTATACCGCTGGGTTGAGGTCTACCACATCGGGGACAAAGCGGAGGCATAATCCGAGGTAGCAACTGACAACAAGACTGGCAAAGAAAACTGCCCTCTCTCCCACAGCCGATACACCACCTGGGAAATAAAAGGTCAAGTGCTACCCCCTTGAGTTTAGCTACCCGAGGAAGCACATTTACCACCTATAATCTTAAGCTTCAGGATATTCTAGCGGGGGCGGACATTATGGAGTGCCCCACTCATAATGGGTTCATTAATATAGACATCGCCATTCCTGATTTTCAGGTTGAAGCCGCAATCAGGATTGGT
>CAZMJZ010000184.1:0-1956 GCA_964566845.1 uncultured Dehalococcoidales bacterium
CCAGATAGGGTCCGATAGTATCTAGTGCCTCAGGGGTCAGGTAGCCATTGGTTACGTAGACGGTATACAGGTTATTCTCTTTAGCCAGCTTGGCTGAGTCTAGGGTATATTCAAACCATACGCTGGGCTCATTGTATGTCCAGGCAATGCCCTGGCAATGATAGCGCTTAGCCATTTCTACCGCCACTTGAGGCTGGATTTCCTTAGAACCAAGCCACGGTTCATTATCCACAGGGCAGGCGATTTCCCAATTCTGGCAGTTCTGGCAGTGGAAGTTGCAACCCCAGCCACCAAGGGAGAAGACTTGACTTGCCGGGAAGAAGTGAAATAGGGGTTTCTTTTCAATAGGGTCAACCGCTACTGATGATGCCGCAGCATAGTTCATGTTATAGAGGACACCGTCTCTATTCTGATATACGCGGCAGACACCAAACTTACCCTCACCTATAGTGCAGCGCCATTGGCAGATTTTGCACCTTACCCTGGAGTTCGGTAGCTTTTCATAGAGTATTGCCTCATACATAATTATCCTCTTAACCTAATTATATCACTCAACTACTGGCAATTATAGTCTGTGCACTCGTTCAATACCTTGGTGACATATTGCTTCCTTGCCCTGTCATTGCGAGCCGAAGGCGCGGCAATCCCAGTGGTGGGGCATTCCTAGAGATTGCTTCGGCACTTTATGCCTCGCAATGACGAAAAGGGGTGTCATTGCGAGCCGAAACTCCGAGCGGAGCGAGGAGGCGGCATGGCAATCTCTCGCAATGACACCAAAGAACTGTTAGGGCTTGACCCAAACTTAAAGCCGAGCATACACCATATCTTGAAGTGTCACTCATCTATCTGAACGAGTTCAGTCTGGGGATTGATATTTGGCATCACCCTCCCCCAACTAGTAAAACTAAATTCAGCTTAGATAGATAATAGCTATGCCGCCGACAATCATAGCAACAGCGATTAGCCTTAGCGCCAACATTAGCTTGCCAGGCTGCCACTCTAGAAACATTGGTGAGATACGGCTAAGGATAAGCGCATATATAACCACAAATATCGGGCGGCTACTGACAATAGTCGAGACCAGAGATACCGGTCCCCTTTCCATCGCCCAGAATACCAGCACCGCCCCGACCACTGCCATGGTCTCATTAGAAACAAGCAGGGTTATGACTGATTTCCGTCGTTTCATATTGCCGAGCTCTTTGATAATATGAGGTCGTACTGAGATAAGCACGAAAACCCCAGATATACAGAATGAGGTAATCCAGTACATATTCACGAAGGAAATGTAGTCTAGAGCATATTTGGCAGCTACATCTGCCATCGCCATAAGCAAGCTGGAACCGACAAGAAGGAAGAATGACCTATCCAGCCAGGTAGCCGCCCCACCTTGGTCCCATCTAGCCGATACCATTACTGCTCCAGCTACCACAATAATTACGGCTATCCACTCCAGGTAACCGAGGGTCTCTCCCAGAAGCAGAACCGCCATAATAGCTACGAAGATAGGATAGGTGTAGACTACTGGTATAATCCGGGATACCTCTACCCTCTTCATAGTATAGAGCATGACGGTAATGGCTGTAGTTCGGAGTAGCCCAGAGGCGAATGCTACCATTAATACCCATGTGCCAACCCCTTCAGGCAGTGGAAATAGGGAGAATAATACTAAACCATAAACTAAAATAACCAAGCCTACCGGCAGTAGGTAAGCCCGCAGGCTTGGCATTCGCTTGGAAATGATATGGCTATCAATAATGTTCACCGCCCCAAGGACAGCGGCGCCTATTACAGCGATACTAACCCAATCACCTGCCATCACAACTCACTTCGGTAAAAATAATCATAATAGTTTACACTATAACAATCTCAAGCCAAAATCCAGCTCTCCTTAAATACCATCACTACCTAATTGCCCTCCTAAGTAACTTTTGCCAGAATTATACCTTACTACAA
>CAZMJZ010000185.1:0-1948 GCA_964566845.1 uncultured Dehalococcoidales bacterium
TCATAGGTTATCGGCATCTTGATTACGCCATCCTGGTGAATTCCTGACTCATGACGAAAAGCATTAGCCCCAATAATAGCCTTATTCGGTTGAACGGGAAAGCCGGTTAGCTCACTCACCAATCGGCTCGTCCTATAGATTTGCCTGGTATCAACTTCGGTCGTCAAGTCAAAAAAGTCGTTTCGGGTCTTTATCGCCATTACAATTTCCTCTAGGGAGGCATTACCGGCTCTTTCTCCAATACCATTAATGGTGCACTCTATCTGTCTAGCCCCTCTTTTTATTGACTCCAGGCTATTAGCCACCGCCAGACCGAGGTCATTGTGGCAATGAACACTAACTACAGCCTGGTCAATATTAGGCACATTCTTAAAAATTCCATCAATGAGGTTACCAAACTCATCAGGGACGGCATAGCCCACGGTATCAGGAATATTGACTGTAGTAGCGCCAGCATTAATAACTGCCTCAAGGATTTGATAGATATACTTGGGCTCAGTTCGGCTGGCATCCATAGGTGAAAACTCTATATCGTCAGTATATTTTTTAGCCCGGGCTACCATATCCTGAGCCATTTGTAAGACCTCACCGCGGCTCTTCTTTAACTGATAAACGAGGTGTACATCTGAAGCTGACAGAAAGGTATGTATCCGGGGATGCTCCGCCTCTTTAACTGCCTCCCAAGCCCGGTCAATGTCTTTAGGGTGAGCCCGCGCCAGGGCACAGATTATAGGAGTGCGAACCTCCTTAGCAATGAGTCCTACTGCCTCAAAGTCGCTTGGGGAGCTAATAGGAAAACCAGCCTCAATAACATCCACACCAAGCCTCTCCAGTTGCCTGGCAATCTCCAGTTTCTCCCGGACATTTAATGTCCCCCCCGCCGCCTGCTCCCCATCCCTTAAGGTTGTGTCAAATATAATTACTCTATCCATAGCTTATTCTCCCTTACTTCTCCTTAGCAGCAAGCCTGAGTAATTTATCTACTGTCACTCTTATATCCTCTGCGGCTCTACGTATATGTCTTAGTTCAAGCTCCGACTCATAGAAGTTAGTGTGTAAATAGTTTGCGTGAATGAATGCGTCGTAGATGCTCTTATCTCCCAAGTCCTTAGTCAGACTCTCGGTATAATTCCATATCTGACGGTGATTGTTCAAAACTATCCCTCCACTTGCTGCTACTGCCTTTAGTGCCTCAGCCATACTACCCCAAAGAAATTCACCCGCCTTGTCTGAATTTCCGGCATCAATAAACTCAGAGGCATTTTTAAGGTAACGCAAGCTCTGCTTTACATACTTTTTAACTTCACCTTTTGTGTCCAATATTAATCCCCTTACTCAGGAAATGAATACTCTTTAACATCTGCTGTCGAAGCATCTATCTTCACTTCAGCTATCTGAGGAGCTACCGCGCCAACATCAACTTTCACTATCCAAGTGGCATCCTCTCTCACCGCACCAATCGGGCGTAAGAAAAAGTAATATTTTTTAAGAAATGAAGCCGCTATTTCTGTAGCCTGTGAGGCTGATTTTACTTCACCATGCATCATATCCCTCCTATTTTACCTCCCCTTTAGCCACGGCATCATCTGGCGTAACTCAGCCCCAACCTCCTCTATAAGGTGTTCTTCATCCATATGCTTTAAGGCATTATAGACCGGGCGCCCAGCCTGATTTTCCAGAATCCACTCTTTAGCAAAGCTACCATCCTGAATCTCAGCCAGGATTTGCCCCATCTCATCTTTAACCATATCATCAATGACCCGTGGTCCCCGAGTATAATCGCCATACTCAGCGGTATCACTGACTGAGTAGCGCATATAGCTCAATCCCCCCTGATAAATCAGGTCAACGATGAGCTTAAGCTCGTGGCAGACTTCAAAGTAAGCTATCTCTGGCTGATAGCCAGCCTCAACCAGTGTCTCAAACCCAGCCTTTATCAGAGAGGTAA
>CAZMJZ010000186.1:0-1945 GCA_964566845.1 uncultured Dehalococcoidales bacterium
TAATTATGCCTGACTTTGGGGCGTCATTTTCGGGTCTTGCACATGACCGGAAGCTTACACACGAGGAATTAATTCGTGCCATAAGGTTTATGGTTGCTGCTGAGTATGAGGCAGTACAAATGTATATGCAGCTCGCAGAATCAACGGATAACAAACTAGCCATAGAGGTGCTTAAGGATATCGCTGATGAAGAACGAGTTCACGCTGGCGAATTCCTTAGACTCTTAAAGCAGCTTGCGCCAGACGAAGAGAAATTCTATGACGAAGGAGCGGAAGAAGTAGAAGAGGAAATAGACAAATTAGAAAAGGGATAATCCCTTTTTCCCACTTCTTGTAGCTACCAAAGTCTTCAGCAATCTTACGCCCCAGCTTGCCTGATTCGTTGAATAAGGCATCCCCACCGAGATTGTCAAAGTAGTATTCGTGGAGCCGCATACCATTAAACTCAAAACCCATCCGCCGCTTTAGTTCGGAATATTCTGGGGTGCCGACTTTACCTTCTTTCACAAAGGAAGAGAGCGAGTCCAGTAACTTGTTAGTATTGGCCACGTAGCCTTGGTAGAGAGTGAAGTGGTTCTTCAGCAGGGTTTCGCTGAAGCCTTCCATTCCGATGAGGCTGCTGTAGCCTTCTGCTGTATAAGCCATTGTTTCTACTCCTTATCGTATGAAACCCCTATAAGGTTACACGCAACGGCTACGGTAATGTCTTGCCGTCCCTTGTGCTCTTCTGGTAATGCCACTCTACCATTTGTCTTGGGTTCCGTTAAGATATCCTACCTACATAAAGCAGGGGGATTATCACTTGCAGTTTTAGTGTCCTTATCCAGAGATTTTAGGCTTTCAGCCTCAGTGCCGAAACAGATGCTTCTCAATTCTTCGTCAATACCAAAAGCTAAGCCATCACAGAAATATATCTGACCACCTTCTAACTAGTAGTTTTCAGGTTCCTTATCACTCATTGCTGAATTCTCGGCGTAACAGGTATACTGAAGGGAAAAGTTTGTGTTATATTGTGTTTACCCCAGCTTAGCTGAGGTTTTGTGGCAGAAGCATGGAAAGTAAAAATCGTATTGGCGTAGGCTATGATGTCCATCCCCTGATTCCGGGGCGCAAATTAGTGCTTGGCGGGATAGATATACCATTTGCTAAAGGGCTTAGCGGCTGGAGTGATGCCGATGTATTAACCCACGCTATTATTGATGCCCTGCTCGGAGCAGCGGCTATGGGTGATATAGGCAGCCACTTCCCGCCAGGTGAGCTACAATATAAGGATATTTCTAGCCTGACTCTACTTAAAAGGGTAAGGGATGAGTTAGCCATGAATGGCTGGCGTGTGGATAATATAGATGCTACCATCGTAGCTGAGGAGCCCAGACTGAGAGATTTTATTGACAGTATGCGGCAGCATCTCAGCCAGACACTGGATATTGCTCCTGGCCAGGTGAGTGTGAAGGCTAGCACCTCAGCTCGGTTAGGATTCATTGGTCGGGGAGAAGCGATGGCTGCCTATGCCGTAGCCTTAATAGAAAGCATGTCCGATTAGATTATGGCTAACTATATGGTGAACTCAATAGTTATTTACTTTCCCAGGATGCTGAACTGCATCTGTCTTTTGCCCCAGTTTATTGGGGCAACCGGGCAAGGAGATTCAGCATGGGAAGGAGACCAATTCAATGTCGCTTTTTACTAGCATCAGAAAGGATATCAAAGCCGTCTTTAACCGTGACCCGGCGGCTATCAGCACCCTGGAAGTGCTGCTGGCTTATCCCGGATTTCATGCCCGTCAGTTTCATCGGTTAGCTCACACCTTGTTTCGGTGGCATATCCCAGTTTTACCCCGGCTTATAGCTCATACCAGCCGATTTCTAACTGGTATAGAAATCCACCCCGGGGCTAAGATTGGAGACGGATTTTTTATTGACCACGGTATGGGTGTGGTCATTGG
>CAZMJZ010000187.1:0-1945 GCA_964566845.1 uncultured Dehalococcoidales bacterium
AGGGCTTTTGGTCGTGTCTCAAGCTCAGCACCTGCCATCACTAATTCTGGTTTTAGTATATCCGAGGATAAACACGACCGATTTCTTCCCGTTTGTTTAGCTCGGTATAGGGCAGCATCAGCACAGGCAATGAGTTCCTCTTTCATCAAGCCATCAGATGGCCAGTTAGCTATACCAAGACTAACAGTTATGGGTATTGCGCTAGAAACTATCTTTGACTCTATTTTTTTGCGAATGCGCTCTGCCACCCTGTAGGCGTCATCAAGCTGTGATTCAGGCAGAATAATAGTGAATTCCTCTCCGCCGTAGCGAAAAGCCATATCCACAGTTCGGATTGAGCCTTGGATATAATTTCCAATGTTTCGTAAAACCTTGTCCCCAGCTAAATGCCCGTAGCTATCGTTGTAGGCTTTGAAGTGGTCAACATCTAGCATTATTAAGGAGAATATGCTACCGAAACGGGCTCCCCGAGCAATTTCCTGCTCCAGGCACTTGTGGAAATAGCGGTGGTTATATAAACCACTCAGCCCATCGGTGTTTGCCCTTATTGTCGCCTGAGCATAGAGCTGGGCATTTTCAATTAGAATGCCAGCTTGATTTGCCATGCTTGTTAATAGTTCTATATCTTCGTGGGAGTAGAGGGCACCTGACTTCTTTTTACCCAAGGCTAGAATACCAACTAGCCTATCCCTACTTTTAATAGGGCACAACAACTCTAAGTTAGATGCAGTCAATTGTTCCCTTTCTGACTCCCATAATCCCTTAAATTCTGGAATGCTATCAATTTGCTTTATACACAGGGCTGTATTCCCTTTAATCAGCCAGTCTGTAATTGGGTTATCAGCATTAAATTTTAACTCATCACCTGATTCGTCTTCTACTTCTGAGTGACTATACTGTGTAATAAAATCACCGCTGCTCATATTTTGAAATAGCAATTTGGCTTTGGTTATATGTATAGCCTTAGTTACTGCGGGTAACATTTCGCTGGCTAGTTCATCCAGGTTGAGGATATTGCCCATTTTACTGCTGAAGCCAAGCAGCGTTTGACGATAGACATAGGTTTCTCGATAAAAAATGCGGTCTACCCGTTCTTGAATGGCATACCTTAGTGGACGAGCCAGTAATGCCAGTAGGAGAACTAAAGAAGAGGCAGCTAATATAATGCTGTAAACCGGCCACGTGGGAAAGAACCTGCGCCCAAGTAATATCGTGCCCGTATATATACCAACGAGAGCGGTAACTAAAATGAAGTACGCCAGCCCCCTTCGTGCCACCAACTTGATATCAAGTAGGTGGAACCTGGAAATGGCATAAGCAATTATTAGGGCGTTGGCGAGGTTACCAAGGTGGTCTGTGGGCAAGCCAGCTAGAGCTGGGGTGAAGGGAGTAATATAGCTGATAACTAGTAATATGCTCCAGCCGGCGATTAGGTACATTGTTCTATTGCGGTCAGTGGGGTCTGTTGAACTACGGTATCTCTGAGCTAGCATGATAATTATGAGAGTGAGAAAGGGAACGAGGATAGCAGCTATAACGTAGTCCCAAGGTGCAATGTCATGGTGCAGGAATCCGTCAATCATATAGGCATCTTTAACTACATAACCAGCCAGTCCAAGCCCCAGTATAGCTAGAACAAATGTATAGCCGATATATAACCCTATGCCACCTGGTTTATTATTGTAAGCCCTGACGAAATGATAGTAACAAATAACTACCCACGGTATTGCCGCGATAACCAGACTGTTCCAGAAAAGTAAAGAAGATGAAGAAGTAGAAGGGTTCAGGACGAGCATAAAAGAGGTAAAACTCCATGCACCAGAGGCAAAGAGAAATAGGGCAAATACCTTATCTACCCGTCTTTTGGCTTGTGGTAAGACCAGTATAAATAATACGGTAAATGTTAGGCAGCTAGTTAGCGGTATTATTGCCCATAAATTCATCC
>CAZMJZ010000188.1:0-1945 GCA_964566845.1 uncultured Dehalococcoidales bacterium
CCCTGGCTCCCTTCCCTTATTAATTTATTAAGGGAAGGGGGAGTGTAGGTAGGAGAGGGGCGAAGCCTCTCTCTTAAATCTCTTCTCCCTCTCCCTTTGAAGTCTCCTGAGGTGACTCGCCTTGTGCGAGGAGAAGTCGCAGACTAGCCTTGCGTAGCCTTTGGCTCGACTCGGAGAGGGGCTGGATAAAGGGGTCGACAGAGTCCGCCCTAGGCAGAGGTGAGGTTAATAAACTGTCCCTAATTATACTTATTCATAGCCGATATCAAACCTTCGGTGAGGAGGCAGAGGATGGCTTCACTTACCCTAGTTATGACCTTAGTAATTAACTTCTTTTCCTCAGGGGTGAAATCGCTGAGCACATAGGCAATAATATCAGCCTCAACTAAGGGTGGATGCCCAATGCCTACCCGAAGGAGTGAGTAATCCCCGCTGCCCAGTTCAGCAATGATGGACCCGACACCCTTATGTGTAGTCCAGCCGCCACCACGGTGAAAGCGAATTTTACCCAAGGGAAGGTCAAGGTCATCATGGATGACCAGGAGGTTATTGAGGTTGATATTAAATTTCCTTATCAGCAGGCTTACTGACTGTCCACTCAGGTTCATGTAGGTTTGGGGTTTAGCTATTACTACTTCGTTACCGGCTACTTCACCGGTGCCAATTCGGGCTTTTCCTTGCTTTTTATCAAATCGAATGCCCTGTGTTCTAGCAAAATGGTTGAGGCAAGTAAAGCCCACATTGTGGCGGTTATTGGCGTAACCCCGCCCCGGATTACCTAATCCTACAATTAATTTCATATCAGGTTGTCTGTTCCAAGAGACGAAGGAATTCCTCTTCAGTAAGTTGCTTGGTGCCTAGAGCCTGGGCACGAGCTAGTTTAGAGCCGGGCTCGGTACCTACAACCAGGTATGTTGTCTTTTTAGTAACATTACTCCCGGCTGAGCCGCCGAGGGCTTTTATCCGTGCTTCTGCCTCTTGCCTGGCGAATGTTTCGAACCTACCGGTAATGACAAACTCCATACCAGCCAGCGGTAGTTTTTTGGGCTTAGCTACTTCTTCTTCCAGCCGAACCCCTGCCTTTCTCAGCCTTTCAATAATATTTCGATTTGCTTCCTGCCTGAAGAAGACAATAATACTATCGGCGATCTTAGGTCCGATAGTGGGGATGGATATAAGTTCCTCCCTTGAGGCATTAGACAGTTCATCGAGACTGGAAAACTCTTTGGCTAGAACCTCAGCCATCTCTTCACCGATATGGCGTATGCCCAGGGCAAAGATAACTCTTGGCAGTGGTGTTTGTTTACTCTTGTTAATAGAGGTTATAATATTGCTGGCGCTCTTCTCAGCCATTCTCTCCATCTTGGCAAGCTGCTCTATGGTAAGGTCATATAGGTCAGCTACGTTCTTGACCAGCTTCTCTCTTACCATCATAGCACTTTGCGATTCGCCTATTCCCCTGATGTCCATACCCCCACGGGAGACAAAATGCTCTAGTTGCTCTTGAACTTGAGCGGGACAGGCAGCATTAGAACAGTAGTACATAACCTCGCCTTCAGGTTTAATCACCTCAGCCCCGCATACCGGGCATGCCGGGCGTTGCTTTTTACTATTAAAAATTTTATCTAGGAGGATGAATGCCTTTTCTTGCCCACTGCGCTTGCTTTTAATAGGTCCGATAACCTCGGGTATAACCTCGCCGGCTCGCTGGATATAAACCCAATCGCCTTCACGGATATCCTTGCGCCTAATGTCATCTTCATTGTGCAGGGCTGCCTGCCTGATAGTTACTCCTCCTACTGACACTGGCTCTAGGACAGCATAGGGGTTGAGGGTGCCGGTTCTGCCTATACTGATTTTGATTTCTTTCAGGCGTGTAGTGCCCTGGATGGCGGGAAACTTATAGGCTATAGCCCACCGCGGCTCATGACCAATGTTCCCCAGT
>CAZMJZ010000189.1:0-1839 GCA_964566845.1 uncultured Dehalococcoidales bacterium
TTAATGAAGTCCTGTCAAAGGTAGTGGACTTCATTAATGATGGTCGGTTTGAGGTAGAGATGCTCAATTATGAAATTGAGATTCTACCCCTTTTCTAGATGCTGGTAAGTTTGACGAGAGCCATAATGGATACCTCAGCCTTCCTCAATTATCTTACAACTAAGCCTAGTTATAGCGGTCAGATTGCGCATATTGAGTATATTCCCCCTCGTGATGCAAACTGTGCTGATTTAGACAAGCCTCTGGCTAGTAGTCTTCAAAATTGCCTCAATGAGCAAGGATTGTTACCTCTTTATACTCACCAGGCTGAGGCGGTGAATAGTGCCCGACGGGGCAAGAATGTGATAGTCTCAACTTCAAGTGCCAGTGGCAAGACGCTATGCTATAACATTGCCGTCGTGGAGGCAATTTTAACTGAGAAGGGCAGCCATGCCATTTACCTCTTCCCCACTAAAGCCCTGGCTCAGGACCAGTTGCGTGGCTTGAGGAAGCTATTTTACCCAGCTCTGTTTAAACTGGAGGAGTTTGCCACCTTTGATGGTGATACCCCACAGGCTGAACGACCTGATATAAAGAAGCGAGCTAGGATAATACTTACCAATCCAGATATGCTACATATTGGGATATTGCCCAATCATCAAGCTTGGTCAGGGCTACTAAAACACTTGAGGTATGTGGTGGTGGATGAAACACATACCTATCGTGGAGTTTTTGGTTCACATGTAGCCTGTATACTGCGTCGCCTGCGCCGTCTGTGCAACTTATATGGCTCAAACCCCCAATTCATTTGCTGTTCAGCAACTATAGCTAACCCCGGTGAGCATGCGGAAAGACTAGTGGGTTTACCTTTTGAGGTGGTTGACAATGATGGCTCTCCTCATGGTAGCAAGAACTTTGTCTTCTGGAATCCCCCAATCATAGATAACGCTAGGAGTGTTCGGCGTAGTGCTAATAGTGAAGCCACAAGCTTGTTTACCGAGTTAGTGAGCCGTAATATCCGCAGTTTAACCTTTGCTCGTAGTCGTCGGCTGACTGAACTTATTTACAAGTATTCTAGACAGAGGTTAGCCGAAGCCAACCCAACGCTAGCAAAGCGAATCAAGGCTTATCGGGCTGGTTATCTTCCCCAGGAAAGGCGTCAAATAGAGCAAGAGCTATTTGCTGGTGAACTCCTAGGCGTGGTGGCTACTACCGCTTTAGAGTTAGGTATAGATATCGGTGAGCTGGAGGCAACGGTGCTTACCGGCTATCCGGGCAGCATTGCCAGTACCTGGCAACAGGCAGGTAGGAGTGGTCGAGGTAGAAACGGGTCGCTGAGTTTTCTTATCGGTCTGGATAATCCGCTAGACCAGTATTTTATGCGTCACCCTGATTCCTTCTTCCACAAAAGCGTTGAGAATACTCTAGTTAATCCGGATAATCCCTACATTTTAAGAGCCCATCTGCTGTGTGCGGCTTGGGAGTTACCACTGAGTAGTAATGATGAGAAATATTTTGGCTCTGCCTTAAATCGGGAAAGGGCAGAACTGGAGGCGCAGGGCATGCTCAGGCAGCGTATTAGGAAATGGTATCTTTCAACAAGTATTGCCTACCCGGCTCAAAGCATCAATATTCGTTCCACCTCCGGGGAGAGCTTTGCTCTTATGGATGCCTCAACTGGCTGCTTACTGGAGACGGTTGAGTCCAGTGTTGCCTTTTTTCAGATACACCCCGGTGCTATCTACCTTCATCAGGGAGAATCCTATCTGGTTACCGAGCTTGACCTGACTGGCCGAACCGCCTATGCCGTGCCGACCACTGCTTCCTACTATACTCAGGCTAAGGACATCACTGATTTAC
>CAZMJZ010000190.1:0-1787 GCA_964566845.1 uncultured Dehalococcoidales bacterium
TGAAAGGCTCCGTTGAAGACCAGAAGAACAAGACCAAAATCAAGGACTTCCACAAAGATACCTTTGAGAGCCTGCTCGACGTTCTCAAGAAAAACAAGGTTATTCCAGACCCATGCCCTTCTATTACCAGGGATACCATTGCTGGTGAATTTACCGCTGCGATGAATGTCCTGACTCCCCTGAAAATTCATATTAAGGCAACCGATGAACTTATTGACGAGGTAGTCTACAGACTCTATGGGCTTACCGATGACGAGATATCAATCGTGAAGGGCGGGGAACAAGGTTAGACAGATTAGCTATAAACCCTACTGGTACGGAAATATCTCCAAACAGCCGCAGATTGCACGAAGCGCCATATTGTCCAACCAACAGCCAGAGTAGAACCTTTGGGAGGAATTCCAGCCATCATTCAGCATTGCCCTCTACCTTTACCCACCGTGTCCTATAAGCCAGCAAAGGAATGGTGATGGCTAAGACTATTATACCTATCACTTGAGCCTGATGTAAGCCGAAGAGGAATGGTGTCCCCGCTCGCAGGAAATCAATGCCTATACGCCATAATGAATAAAGACTGAGGTATATGAAAAATAGTGAGCCATCAGGCTTAAACCGCCCCCTTAATTTAATCAATACCACAAAAACTATCAGACAAAATATCAGCTCATAAACCTGCGTAGGATGAATAGCTACCCCAAGAGGGGCAAAACTATCAGGATTAGTATAGACAACACCCCACGGAAGGGAAGTTTCTAACCCATAACAGCAACCGTTTATGGTGCAGCCGACCCTGCCTATAGCCTGGGCTAATATGACACCTGGCGCCACCAAATCAGCCACATAACCAAACTGGAAACGGCTAAACTTGCTATAAACCCAGATGCCTAGAGCCGCACCCAAAACAGCGCCATAAATAGTTAGACCGCCACCACTAAGAATCTGCCCCGGGTGCTGAGTATAGTCAATTATATGGTTAGCGAGTTCGGGGTGCAATTTTGATATTACTATATAATCAATAACATGGAGCAACTTTGATATTACTATCCCAGAGGGAATACCTACCAGTGCTCCAGTAAGAATGGTATCATAGGAAAGATTAGCCCCCCTTCTTACCTCTCGCAGCATCCACAAGACTATCACCAGCACCGCCAGGGCAACCATTATGCCATACCATCTGACGCTGACTGGTCCTATGGTGACTATTGGGTTTACACTTATAGTAATCAATATTCCTCCATAAGATTAATTATGCTTAATAACCCTATCTCCTTTATCCCCTTCCCCTGTGAAGGACTTATCCCCTCCCTATTATTAAGAAGAAGAGGAGTTTGTTTTAGTAGATGGACTTCGCCACTCTAGAATTCCAAAATTATACGTTATGAATAACCTAATAGTCCCTCAAGCAGTATCTGGGCTGCCTTCTTATCCAGAGGTTTATTATTGTTGCCACACTTTGGCGACTGGATACAGCTAGGACAACCCTCCTGACATGGACACTCAGTAATCGCCTTCAGCGTAGCTTGCCACAGTTCCTCTATTATGTCAAACCCCTTCTCAGTAATGCCGATGCCGCCAGGATAGCCATCATAAATAAAAACCTGGGCTCTTCCAGTATCGGGGTGGAAGAGAGTAGACACGCCACCAATATCGTTGCGGTCACAGAGAGCGAATAGGGGAAGGATAGCTATAGCTGCATGCTCAGCAGCGTGTAATCCCCCGGCAATGTCCAGTTGCTCCTTGACTAGCCGAGCCATAGTCTCAGGCGGCAGGTCAAACCACAGGGCAAC
>CAZMJZ010000191.1:0-1774 GCA_964566845.1 uncultured Dehalococcoidales bacterium
CCTCCGACCTCAGCGTCCCAAACGCTGCGCGCTAGCCACCTGCGCTACACCCCGTCACCCAAAATATAACAAAGCTTCTACTATCGGTCAAGTTAGTTACTGTGGGGTTTTAGTCTCTACAGTGGGGCATTAGGGGCTACATCCAATACAAATGTCCAAAGGCTAAGAAAGGGGACGGCTACCCTTCCTCTACTCGTTAAGCCCTTTTGTTAGTGCTACTTTCTCCGTAAGCTTGGCGTATTCTTCTTCTACCCTATGTTGAATCTTCTCTATGGTTTCTTCAGATAGATGCCTGAACCTGCCCTGTAGCTTCAAATAGTCGGTAACCGGCCTAAGTTTGGGTACATCAACACTCAATTTATATTTGCCATCCTCTATTTCATATAGAGGGAATATCCCTGTCTCTACAGCTAGGCTGCCTATCCTGATAGTTAAATCGGTAGCCGACCTCCAACCAGTGGGGCAAACAGATAGAATATGAATGTAAGCCGGACCTTGAGTGGCTATTCCCTTTGCCACCTTATCCATCAAATCAAAAGGATAACTGGGGCAGGCGGTAGCTATATAGGGAATATCATGAGCGGCAGCAATAGCTGGCATATTCTTTTTCCAAGTAACCTGCCCTATGCTCATCTTACCCGCTGGTGCAGTAGTGGTAGAGGCACCAAAAGGAGTAGCTGAAGACCTTTGTATTCCAGTATTCATATAGGCTTCGTTGTCAAAGCAAAGATAAAGGAAGTCATGACCTCTCTCTAACGCCCCAGATAACGCCTGAACCCCGATATCACTGGTTCCACCATCGCCAGCCATAGCTACTACCTTTACCTCTTTGTCTGGGAGCCTTCCTTTCCTTATCATAGTTTTTAAACCTGCTTCTACGCCGGAAGCCACCGCCGCTGTATTTTCAAATAGAGTATGAATCCAGGGAACTCGCCATGAAGTCCAGGGAAGCTGCGATGAAATGATCTCTATGCAGCCGGTAGCGGTAACGATTATTACATTCGCTCCTAGTGCTTTACAGGCTAGCCTTACGGCTAAGGCTTCACCACAACCTATGCAAGCTCGATGACCAGGCGCCAAGAATTCATCTGTAGTTACCAGCCGAGGAGCCTGAACAGCATACCTTTCCCTTATTTTCCTAGGCACCACTCGTGGGACAGAAATAGTATTCTTGTCCATTATTCCCTCACCCCATACATCTCAAATTCTCGCTCACTCCCTGTTTGTGAGATTTCTATACCTCTATTAACTATCTCGCTAAACCCATCTGGAGTAATATCCCTGCCTCCCAAACCACCAACGAAGCTGATTATCTTTGGCTTCTTGTCTTCATTATATAAGGCTGCCTTAACCTCTGAGCAAACTGGTCCCGCAGGTCCGCCAAAGGAAAGGGCCCTGTCCAACACAATGAGAACCTTGGCATGTTTAACTGCCTGGCGAATTTCGGTAAAGGGGAAGGGTCGCCATAAGCGGAGCTTTACCAGCCCCACATTCTTGCCCGCTTTCCGTATAGCATCGATAGCTATCATTGCTGTTTCACCGAAACTGCCCATAGTCAGCAGGAGTATTTCGGCATCTTCACTGCGGTAGGTTTCTACTGGATGATAATAGCGCTGGAAGATGCTACCAAACTCTTCCCAGCACTGGAGGATTACCTCCTTAGCCGCGGTTAAATTTACTTCCTGTGCCTTCTTCGTCTCTGAATATATGAAAGGTGGAGCGAAGGCTCCCATAGTTACCGGTTTATCCGGGTCTAGAGGCAAGGGGTGCTGAT
>CAZMJZ010000192.1:0-1597 GCA_964566845.1 uncultured Dehalococcoidales bacterium
TGGAGTTTAATAATATCTTGGTTTGCTGTATGACCAAATTCAATTGCCTGAATAATAATATCTTCTGAGACCTCTCGGGCTCCTGCCTCTACCATCACTATCGCTTGCTTACTGCTAGCCACGACTAAGTCAAGCTGGCTGCTTTCAATCTGAACAAATGTTGGATTTAACACCAGCTCCCCATTAATATAGCCAATATGGACAGCACTTACTGGACCACCAAACGGTACTTCTGATATTGATAGGGCAGCCGAGCTACCAATAACAGCCAGGATGTCTGGGTCATTTTCTTGGTCGGCAGAAAGTACAGTAGCTATAAGCTGAATATCTTGACGCCACTCCTTGGGTAAAAGTGGACGTAGCGGGCGGTCAGTAAGTCGGCAAGCTAAGATTGCATCCTGGGTGGGACGACCTTCCCTTCTGATAAAGCCACCTGGAATTTTCCCAGCAGCATATAGTCGCTCCTCATAGTCCACGGTTAGCGGCAGAAAATCTACCCCTTCTCGTGGTTCAGGGCTGATGCAAACCGTAACCAGAACTATAGTGTCTCCATAGCGGACGGTTACCGCTCCATTAGCTTGCCCGGCAAGCTTTCCCGTATCTATAATGAGACTTTTATCCCCGATTTTACATTCAAAAGATTGGGATTTTATCAATGCTCCTCCCCGTTTAAAGTATTACTTACGTAAACCGAGCTTAGTAATTAGGTTATGATACCGTTCAACATCCCGTTCACTCAAGTAAGCTAATAGTCTTCTTCTCTGCCCTACCAGCTTAAGTAAACCACGTTGCGAGTGGTAGTCATGTCTATTAGCCGCCATATGGGCTGTTAATTGATTTATCCTTTCTGTGAGCAGAGCTATTTGGACCTCGGTTGAGCCTGTATCTCCTTCACGAGACTGAAATTTGTTTATGATTTCCGTCTTTTTTTCTTTGTACAAATTATACTCCTCTATTCATAGCTATTTTAGCAAACATTAACTGTTTAATGAAACAACCGATTATAGCATAAGTTTAGTTGGCTGTAAATTTACTATTGTGCTTCATCAGTGGGAAACCACGTTTATTGGCATCGGTCTAGTCGCAGAGGCAGGTTGGTTAGTGATGCGTATGTCCGGGAATGGTTTCTCGTGGACAAAGGTGAACCAACTTATGCTTGAGGCTGGTTATGGTGGTAGCTCCCCTTTAAGAGATTGACCTAAGTCGCACCGATAACCAAGCGGGTATGGTATGGGTCGGATTGGGGGACATTAATCTTTCTGGTGTGGCTTTGGTGGAAAGTAAAAAGAAGAGTCAGCCAGACTATGGAGTCTGTAATCTAGTTAACATAATGAAAGCGAGAGTTGAAATTGCAAGACAACAGATTAAAGCTAATCTTAACCTTGACTTTGTCACTCACAGGGGGTATATTAAATATTGTAATTGATACCTTGGTTCAGTGTTGTTTCTAAACTCGAACTCTGCTAGTGTGCGGCTAGGCAATTCGGCAAGGGTTTTGGAGCCGGGAGATTGCACCGAAAACAAGGGGGATAACAAAGTTTAAGGAGGTGCAGTTATGGCTCTGGAAGACAAAACTCTGGTATGCCGTGATTGTGGG
>CAZMJZ010000193.1:0-1593 GCA_964566845.1 uncultured Dehalococcoidales bacterium
TTATTACCTACCCGAGTCGGGTCTATATGTTGATAGCTTTCCGCCCACTTCCTCATGCCTGAAACATGAAGACCACCTTTATGGCTAAAGGCACTAGAACCGACATAAGGTGAGAAGGCATCGGGAATAAGATTGGCTACCTCACTGACATAATGAGATATATCAGTTAATTTAGTTAAATGTTCATCACTAATACAATTAATACCCATCTTAAGCTTTAAATCTGGGATAACAGAACAAAGGTTGGCGTTGCCGCAGCGCTCACCATAGCCATTAATAGTGCCCTGAACCTGAGTAACACCAGCATTTACCGCAGCCAGAGTATTAGCTACCGCCAATTCACCATCATTATGGGCATGAATACCTAAGGGTACATCAGATACCTTACTAACCCTGTTAATAACAGCCGTTATCTCATCGGGCATTGCCCCCCCATTGGTATCACACAGCACTATACAGCTAGCCCCAGCTTCAGCAGCCACCTCTACCACCCGCAGGCTGTAGCTGGGATTAGCCTTAAAGCCATCAAAGAAGTGCTCAGCATCAAAGAACACAGTAAGCCCTCTTGCCCTGAGATATCCTATTGAGTCGGCGATCATGCTTAGATTTTCGTCCAAGGTAGTTTCTAATACCTGGGTAACCTGTAACTCTGAGCTTTTACCGACAATAGTAACCACCTTTACCCCGGCGCTAGCCAGAGCCAAAAGATTAGTGTCCTCTTCTGCATTAACCTTTACTCGTCTGGTGCTGCCAAATGCAACTAAAGTGGAGTTGGAAAGGGATAAGCTCTGAGCCTTTTCAAAAAATTCAACATCCTTGGGATTAGAGCCAGGCCAGCCTCCCTCTATGAAGTGGACGCCCAACTCATCAAGCTTTCGAGTAATATGTAGCTTGTCAACCACAGAGAAGGAAATACCTTCCCCTTGCGCCCCATCCCGCAGTGTCGTATCATAAAGTTGTACCGATGACAATTGTTAATCTCCTATCTTCTTAGCAATTAAATCCCCCATCTCCTTCGTCCCCACCTTTGTTTTGCCTTCATCCATTATATCATAGGTGCGATAGCCCTGTTGTAACACGTCTTCAACTGCCACCTCAATAGTTTGCGCTTCTCTTATCAAACCAAAGGAATAGCGCAGCATCATGGCTATACTAAGAATAATGGCAATGGGATTAGCCATATTCAGCCCGGCACGGCGGGGAGCACTACCATGAATAGGCTCATACATACCGAAGATATTGACTCCTTCCTGCGGCACCCCTGCCAGACTAGCTGACGGCAGCATCCCCATAGAGCCAGCTAGCATTGATGCCTCATCAGTTAGAATATCGCCAAACATATTCTCAGTAACCAGAACATCAAAATATACCGGATTCTGTATAAGGCGCATAGAACAAGCATCCACCAGCATATGGTCTAGCTCCACATCAGGGTATTTTTTAGCTACTTCCATAGTAACCTGCCGCCACAATCGGGATGATTGTAATACATTGGCTTTATCCACCGAGGTTAGTTTCTGGCGCCGACTTCGTGCCACCTCAAAGCCAACCCTTACAATACGCTCAATTTCCTGCTCTGAGTAGGTCATTGAG